>JAJXXG010000665.1 GCA_021781255.1 Acidobacteriota bacterium | reverse complement strand
TTGCGGTCACCTGGCCCTGGTACGTTTGGTTGGTGTAATCGGCCAGCGAGACGCTCCGTCGTTCCCATGCTGTATATACATCGAGGCTGGCGTCGCCGGGGACGATAAATGTCATTCGGCCAGGCGTGAACAGGGCTCGCCAAAGGATGGCCGGACCAAATGGCATTGCTCCTTGCTGCGCCTGCACTTGCGGTTGCGGCTGCGCATGGAAGCGTAGATAGACAAACAACGGCAGCGCGATCGCCAGCAATACGCTGGCGAGCACTGCGAGTCGCGCCGATCTCGGCCATTCCTCGGAGTCTGTGTTTGCCGCTTCAGATTGCGGCGTCGTCGCCGGCGTGGCGGGAAGGGTAAACGGGCCTGAGCTTGGCTGCTGCGCGGGCGCCGGGCGGAAGGCAGCCACATAACTGCCCTTCGGCACCGCCAGTCGGATCGGATTCTCCCGGCCCTCCTCCTGATAATAAAGGTCGAGCCGCTCGCGCAGGTGCCGCGCCGTCACCCGCACAATCGTGTCTTCCGTGGAGTTATAGCCGGGAGGGCGCTGGAAGATGCTGATCCCGATCTGTTGCTCCGATAGTGCGTCGAACCGGCCTTCCAGGGAGCACTCCCCGATGTATTCCAGTAAGACCCGCAGGCGCACAGCTTTCGCAAACGTCCTGCTGCCAAGCACCCGCTCCAACTCCGCGCGGCACAGGCTCGATGGGACGGTTTCGACAGTTTCCGTGACTGCTTGCGAACTCAATGACACAGATGCAATGATCCATCCTCCGTCATTGCGGAGGCTCTTTTCCTGCTAAGTCCACAAAAAGCCCTTGCTCAAACGCCAACCTGCGGGCCAGGACGTATGGGTATCTTAAGCACTTCCGATCCTACTTGCCTCTGTACTGGCAAAGCAAGAACTTCCCGGGTTTCGCCCGCTCGCCTTGCTCTCGGCACGCAGATGCCGGCCCATCTGCTCCACGCTGGGTACCGGTCTGCCCGCTGCGTTGAACACGCTCAATTTTGCCGCAATGTCTGTCGCGCCGCGCCGGCTGGCACGATCGGGCCACCGTATCCCCGGCACAGCGCGCAGGATTTAAGGTTACTTCTCGCATGAAACCTTCATGTCACCCCCCCTGCGAAGCGATCCTTTTCCTTCGTGTCCAAAGATCCGCATAATCATCTGGAAAGCAATGAGTTATCGCTCTCTTTTGGGGCCGTCATTACCCATCTTTCGTGATCCTGGCCCGCTCTTTAGCCTCTCCGCGCAGGGTTTCCGGTGAATTCTCCTTGCGCGACAGATCGCCCGCTGCCTACGCTTGGCATCGGTTCAAGTTCAGCTCTCCCGCCACTGCGCATCTCTCCGCATGGCATCTTTTCACAGGGCGAACCCGGGAGAAGCTAAGTCGAAACTGTGCTCACCGGAACGGGATCCAACGGACATCCCATTCACTGGAACAAACCCTATTGCACTACAGATTTCTGGAGGAGGCGAAAAATATGCAACAGTTGACCACCGGTCTTCGAGTTCCAATCCATCGCAAACGCGAGCTGTTCCAATCCACCCTGAAAAGCGCAATCCCTCTTTTCCTGCTATGTATTACGATCCATTGGGCGAGCGCCCAGACGTCAACGGGCGAAATGTCGATTACCGTTACCGATCCAACCGCAGCCATTGTCCCTGGAGCCAGAATTTTGATTACCGGCTCCAACACCAGCAATCTGGTGCGCACCTTGAGCACAAACCAGGATGGAATGGCGGAGGCGCCGCTTCTGCCGCCCGGAAGCTACGACCTTACGGTCTCTGATACTGGCTTTAAAAACACCAGGCGCAAAGGCATCCTCGTCAACGTCGGGCAGACGAGCGACGTCAGAATTCAGCTTGTGCCGGGTGGCGCGCAGGAAACTGTCACCGTTACCGCCAGCATACCGCTGATCGAGGATAAGACCTCAACGTTGTCCCAGGTAATAACCTCGCGCCAGACGCTCGAGCTTCCGCTGAACGGAAGAAGTTATCTCACCGTTGCCAATCTCACCGCCGGTGCTGTTCCCACCCAGGGAAGCAAAGACTCCTCTTTTAATTCCTATGGCAATACCGGCCTGCAGAATGCCTTTCTCCTCGATGGCGCCCGTAACGTGAATTACATTCGCGGTCTGGATAACTATCAGCGCGATATGGTCCGGCCTCCTCTTGACGCCATCGCTGAGTTCTCCGTTGACACCAGCAACTACTCGTCGCAATACGGCAACTCCGCCGGTGCCGTCGTCAATGCCATTACCAAAAGCGGCACCAATCAGGTGCACGGTTCGGCCTACGAGTTTCTTCAGAACTACGATATGAACGCCGCGAACTACTTCGCCCTGGCCGGGCAAAAG
The DNA here is from genome assembly GCA_021781255.1 of Acidobacteriota bacterium. The sequence goes on along the minus strand of JAJXXG010000665.1, from coordinate 7,209 downwards.
CCGCTTGCGGTTCAAAACCAATTTGGAGGCTCTGTCGGCGGTCCCATCCGCAAGGATCATGCCTGGATCTTCGGCGCCTATGAGCGTCTCGACAACCATACCGATCAGGTGAATCAGTCCGTGGTCCCGACGTTGGCGAACCGGAGCGGAATCTTCGGTTCAACTCCCATCTACAATCCCTTCAGCACCACCGTGGTTAACGGGCAGACGGTGCGCCAGCAATTTGCCAACAACATCATTCCCGCCGGATACATCAGTTCCATCACCTCGCAGATGCTGAACAATTATCCGCAACCCAACGTCCCCGGATCCAGCAACTTGTTCGTCTACAACGCGCCGCAGATTGATACCAGCAACAACGGCGTGGTGCGTGGCGATGTGCAGCTCTCCGAGAAAGACTCAATGTTCGCGCGTGGCTCCTGGGACTGGCAGGCTCTCGCTGCGGCTGCGAGCCTGCCGCTACCCACAAACACCCCGGTCGTCCGGACCATTCACAACAGTGGCCTCGGTTACGGCTATACCCGCGCCTTTAGCAGCACTCTGGTCAATGAGGCGCGCTTTGGCTACACCAGCATCAATCTCTCCTCTGATGCCACCCAGCCGCTCAATGACATTATTCCCGGTGCGTTAACCTCCTATATCGACAGCAGCACTCCGCAGTTCTCCATCAGCGGTTATCCCACCATCGGTGCGCAGGCCGGTTGCTGCACCAACTCTCCTTTGCACAAGACCAGTGGAGTCTGGGATATCTCGGACAATATCTCCAAGATCCTGGGCAAGCACTCCCTCAAGTTCGGCGGCGAGCTCCTGCTCATCAGAACAACCACTCTCGCGGCCTCCAACTCGCGCGGATCTTTCGGTTTCTCAGGTGTCTTCTCTGAGGATGTGCAGAGCCGCTCGAATACCGGAAGCGCGCTTGCCGACTTCCTCCTCGGAACCGCAAACGCCGTGACTCTCGGCAGCAACCTGAATGCCACCGAGCGGGAGTGGTACGGCGCAGGCTACGTTCAGGACGACTGGACCTTAACCAAGTCGCTCACGCTCAACCTGGGTGTCCGCTATGAAAGAATGGCGCCGCCCATCGAAGTAAGCAATCGCATGGCAAACCTGATCGTCACGCCTGGCGATCCCAACTTCGGTCAATACGTGCTGGCGGGCGATAATCGCTACCCCCGCTCCCTGGTTACGCAGAGCAATCTCGATTTCAGTCCGCGGGTGGGCTTTGCCTATCGCCTGCCGAAGATTCGGGATATGGTGATCCGCGGCTCCTTTGGCATCTTCTATGCCCAGGATTTTGGCTTGGGAGTCGGAAACACCCTGGCTGCCAATCCTCCTTTCAGCAATTACGGAGGCCTGGCCATCATTAGCGATCAGGTGAATCCGTCCACAGGATTCCTGGTGGCCCCGGGTGCGGCTATCACCCCTGTTCCACCTGTCTCCCCGAGCAGCTTCGTCTGGAATCCGACCTCCACTATCGGTCTCCAGGTCTGGGCCAATCAAATGACAACGCCTTACGTCGAGGAGTGGAACCTCACCATTGAAAAACAGCTCCCCTGGAACCTGGCCTGGCAAATCAGCTATGTCGGCAATGCGGGAATTCACCTTTGGGGCGTCAAGCAGGACAACCAGCCGCTCACAAACGGACCGGGGTCGCCCAATACTCGGCGGCCGCTGGCGCAGTACGCATCCGGATCGCTTGCCGAAACATCTCCGTGGGCAACAAGCAGTTATCAGGGATTTTCCACCAAGCTTGAGAAACGCTTCACCAATGGCGTCTCCTTCCTGGCGGCATTCACGCATGGACGGGCAATCGACTTTCAGGACGGCTCCGCAATGGGGATGTGCCTCGGCGGCACAGGATGCGGTGGCGGCGATACAGTGCAGAACGATTACAACATCGCGCCCCAGCGCGGTCCCTCCGATAACGACAGCGCGGAGCGCTTCAGCATGGGAGGGCAATGGACTCTGCCGTTCGGCCGCGGAAGATCCTATCTCCAGTCGGGCTGGCAATCGGTTCTCGCCGGTGGATGGGCCTTGGCCGGCATCTATCAGATTCAAACCGGGCTTCCGTTTACCGTGGTTCTCCCAACGGACAACGCCAACGCGGGCAATCCTTCGTGGCCCAACCGCCTTTGCAACGGCAACATCTCCAGCCACACCCTCAAAAAGTGGTTCGATACCTCCTGCTTCGTGAGCCCTCCGGTATATCAGTTCGGCAACGAAGGACGAAACGTGCTGTGGGATCCAGGCATTGACGATCTGGATCTCAGCGTCCACCGCGAGTTCCACCCCGTTGAGCGCGCTGACCTCGAGTTCCGTCTCGAGACGTTCAATTCCTTGAACCATCCCCAGTTCGCTCAGCCCGGCGCTACCGTCGGCACGCCAACATACGGTGTCATCACCGGAACCACCGGCAATGCCCGCATCGTTCAATTAGGTCTGCGCCTCACTTTCTGACGCGCAAACCGCTTCGGCAGTTCGTTTTGAAAATGCAGCTCCCGGGAACCTGTGATGGCCTTCTGGCCCATCCGCCGCAAGGCCATCAAAGATCCCGGGGCAGAAAGCGGTCTACCGATTGTAGCTGGATTGTAAAATCATGCGTGCTTCAACAAACTTTGGATTCCGGAACCGAAACAATTGAACTTCAGAGCATCAATACTGAGTAGGCTAAAGTCGTCCTCCGTCGCAGCAACTCCCTCGGCGCATTGCATGATTGCCGTCTCAACGCATCAACACGTAGGAAACAAGGTAAGCGCATACTCCCTGCCCGGCGTCGTCAGCTATCCGGCAAATCTTTCTGGCGTGCATGGGACTGAAGTACAAACCACCGTCAGCTAACGCGCTCGTTCATTGCAGGAGAAACAATATGGCATTCGATAGACGGGATTTTGTAAGGTCGCTTGTAGCCTCGATGACTGCGCCGGCTCTGGCCTCGGCTATGCCCGAGGATAGCCGGCCCGCGGCAGTTCATCCGCCGCGCCGGCAGAAAAAACCCAACGTTGTCCTGATGATCTGCGACGATCTCGGCTACGGCGATCCGCATTGTTATGGATCCAATCTGCCCACGCCCAATCTCGACGCAATGGCCGAGCACGGCCTCCGCTTCATCCACTACAACTCTGCGCACCCCATCTGCTCCGCCTCGCGCGCCGGCCTGCTTACAGGGCGTTACGCGTTGCGGATGAACACCACCGGCGCCTTTGGCCCCACCTCAACCCACGGCACTTCGCTCGATGAAACTCTGCTCTCCAACCTCTTCAAAGGCAGCGGCTACAAAACCAAAGCCATCGGCAAGTGGCACCTCGGCAACAGCGGACCCTATCTGCCCACCGAACGCGGCTTCGATTCGTTCTTCGGCGTCCCCTACAGCGTTGACATGGATCCGCTGCCGCTGCTGCGTGACGCCTCGATCATAGAGCCCAACACGGACCGCACCCTGCTTACGCCCCGCTATACCGACGAAGCCGTCAGTTACATTGAACACAGCGCCGGCGATCCTTTCTTCCTCTATCTGGCATTTTCCTATCCCCACGATCCGCCCATGGGTTCGCCCCGATTCCATGACAAGACCGGCTTCGGCAATCAGGGAGACGCAATCGCAGAAATCGACTGGAGCGTGGGCCAGGTGATCCAGGCGCTCGAACGCAAGGGCCTCACCTCCGACACCTTGGTCATCTTCACCAGCGACCACGGCCCCTGGTACCAGGGCAGTCCGGGGCTCCTGCGCGGACGCAAGGCCTCCACCTTCGAAGGCGGATTTCGCGTGCCCTTCCTCGCCCAGTGGCCAGGCACTCTCGAGGCTGGCAAAGTCCGCGATCAGTGGCTCTCCGCGCTCGACGTTCTTCCCACTCTGGCGGCCATTTGCGGCCTGTCCCTGCCGCAGAAGCCTCTCGACGGCGTCAATATGGAAAATCTGCTCTTCGACCGCGGCGTCAAACCCGAACATCGGCCGATTCTCTATTTCTGCGCCATGGGCGACGGCGGAAACGACGTGCACTGCATTCGCAAGGAGCAGTGGAAGCTGCGCGTGGCTCAGGGAATTGAGGGAGAAATCTACATTAATGACCGCACCACGGGCGCGCGCTCCAGTGCATGGCTTCAGGCCCCGGAGCTCTACAACGTCGCCCTCGACATGGCGGAGAGCTACGATGTAGCGCATCTGCATCCTGAGATCGTCCACGAACTGATGGCCAGCCTCGAAGAGCAGATGCCCGGTTTCCCTCCCAATGTCGTGGCGGAATATGATGCGCTCAAGCAGCGCAAGGGCGACTGGAGTACGCCCACCGGGGCTTCGCCTCGGCACAATCCGTATAAGAATCCGCCAACCTCGTATACTCCTCCCTATCGCCAGCCGCACTAGATCTTGCAGCCGCCAGCGGGCGGTCTACGCCCGCCGGCGGCTTCTTCTCTTCCGCTGCGCCTGCCAGCGCCAGCCGCCTGGATCAGATTCTCCAGGTTTCCTCGCGCGGCGAAACGCAAAACCGCGCGCTCGTCTGCATCGAGACTCCCCGCTCGTTCCGCGGCCATCGCGCCACGAGCGGGAGATCGCGCTCTCAGCCCTCGCGCCGCATCAATGCTGGCCTGCGTGTGGGTAATCCACGCGCACCGCCAGAATCTCATAAGGATGAACCGCTACCCGGACGCGGCCGTTCTCTATGGTGAGCGGCTGCCCTTCGGGCTGCTCCAGCAGGTTGGTTTCCACCGCCCCCTGCGCGCCGTCCGGAACCTTCAACTCCACCGTCCCCGCTTTGCCTGCCCATTCGTAAAGATGGAAGATCAGCGCGTTGCTGTCCTCGGCCTTTTTCATGGCCGAGATCACCACGTTATCCGCCGAAGCTGAGACAAAGGAGTACTCTGCCGGCATCGCCCCCGCGTGCGCCTCCACCGCCGTGGCCACCGGCGCTTCGTTGAACTCGTAGCCGTGCCGCACCGTCATGGCCTGCTTCCAGTCCCCCGCATGCGGATAGAGCGCATAACTGAAGTGCTGGTGCCCCCGGTCCGCATTCGCATCCGGCGACGTGGGTGAGCGCAGCAGCGTCAGGCGCAGAGTATTCCCCGCGGCGTCATAGCCGAACTTCGAGTCGTTAATCAGACTCAGCCCCTGTGTGCTGTTCCCCAGATCGGCCCAGCGCAGCGCCGGCGCCTCGAAGCGCGCCTTCTCCCAGCTGTTGTTTCGCGTCGTCGGCCGCTCGATGCTTCCGAACGGAATCTCATAGGTCGCAAACGGCCCTGAAGCCGCCAGCGGAAACGCCGCCTTCAGCAGGATGTGCGACTCATGCCAGTCGATGTCGTTCACCACCTCGGCCTCGTCGCTGCCGGCGCGCAGCACGATCTGCTGCACAAACTTCGAGCTCTGCCAGTGCCGCGTCACGCGAATCATCGCCCGCAGCGGCCCTCGTTCGACCACCTCTACTGAGTCCGCCTTGGTCAGCAGTGCCGGCGGATGGTCGAACGTGCCCGGATCGATGTTCCACGCATCGTACTGCGCCGGCAGATCCTTGAAGGCCTCGAGCTGATTGCCGCAGTTCCCCGCCGCCAGCGCCTCGAATCCCGCCTTCTTGTCGTACAGGCTCGTGATGCATCCCGTCTTGGCGTCAACGGCCACGCGCAGATTCGCGTTCTCCAGCGTCGTTCCGTCCACCTGCAGATCGCTCGCAAAGTCGTGCTTGCCCGCAACCACATGCAGCACCTCGTAGCCCATCGGCGGCAGATCCTGAACCGCCGCCAGCAGATGAAATGTCTGCGTTGCGGCATCGGTCGAGAGAACCTGCGACGGCAGAACCGCGCCCTTCGCGTCCAGAACCGTCACCTCTGTCGCCGGCGCCGGCAACTGCGCATCCACCTCCACCTGTGCCGAGCGCCGCCACGCCAGTGGATTAAACACCAGCACCGGCACTCCCTCCTGCGCCCGCGTATCGATGCGCGCCGCCAGCGTATGCAGCGCCTTCGCTGAGATCTCGTTCGTCTCCCACCGTACCGTGTCGAAGTCCTTTTGCGCGTCGCGGTAGATCACCGCGATGCCCGATCCCGCCGCCAGATCGTGGAAGCCGTTAAACGCGATCTTCTTCCAGGCGTCCGTCAGCTCCGCATCCGGATACGCGTCCCCGTCCAGCCACGCCAGCGCCGCATAGTTTTCGGCATGAAGCGTCCACTCCGGCGCCTCGCGCAGATTGCGCTTCATCCCCGCCTGGGTCGTGTACACCCCGCGGTGATACTCCAGATACAGTTCGTCGTCCCATGTCGGGATCGAGACCTCGCCCGCCGGCGGTGCTGAAGGATATTGATAGCCTTCGGCGATGCTCCGATAGTTCCACGTCTTCGACTGCGGAGCGATCTCCTTCTCCACTCCTTCCAGATACGGCGTCGCCGTGCCGAACTCCATCTTCGGCGCGACCTTGCCCGCCTGCATCCAGCGCGCGCCCTGGTCCAGCACGTCCCGCGTCGGGCCGCCGCCGTGATCTCCCACGCCATACAGATCCATCAGCTCCGTCAACCCGGGCGCCATCGTCCGCGCCTCCACCAGATTGGCCGAGAGCCGCGCAGGGCTCAGGTCGTTGTTCCCATATCCGTGCGGGAAATACGTCAGCACCTTGCTCCCGTCCGGCGACTCCCACCAGAAAAGCTTGAGCGGTAATTTGTTGGTGTCGTTCCACGACATCTTCTGCGTTACAAAAAAGTCGATGCCCGACTTCTTGTAGATCTGCGGCAACTGCCAGTTGTAGCCGAACGAGTCCGGATTCCATCCCACCCGCACATCCACACCGTAGTGCTGCTGGAACCAGCGCTTGCCGATCAGTATCGATCGCGCCGTCGATTCGCCGTCCGGTAGATTCAGGTCGGGCTCAACCCACATGCCGCCCACCACCTCCCAGCGCCCCTCCTTGATCCGTTCCTTGATGTGCGCGTCGATCTCCGGGTATTTGTCGGCCAGCCAGTCGTCATATGCCGCCGCCGATTGCGTGTAGGTATACTCGGGATACTCGTGCATCAGTTGCAGCGCCGAGGAAAAGGTTCGCTTCACCACGTCGATCGTCTCGCTCCGCGGCCACAGCCAGGCCGCATCGATGTGAGAGTTGCCGGTCAGGTGCATCGTCACCTCCTGCAACAGCGGCCGCAGCTTCTCCAGGGTCGCCTCCGACGTGCGCAGCGACGCATCGAACTTCGCCTGGTTGCCGGCATCCAGCGCCGCAATGTCCACCTGGCCGATCG
>JAJXXG010000487.1:4401-9585 GCA_021781255.1 Acidobacteriota bacterium | reverse complement strand
GTCGCTTCGCCAAAGCTGTTACGCAACACAGACAGGCTCAGCCGGACGGGCGTCAGGGCGCCATCCTTGCGCTGAAGTTGCGTTTCAATGGCGGGAATCTGGCTCGGCGGCAGCGCGCGAACAATTTCCTGAAATGTTTCGAGCGGGCTGGCAGTTTGCCCGGCGGCTTTTTCAATACCACACAGCTTCTGTATTTCCGCAGCCAGGCGCTCCGTCTCACCCGGCGCTAGAAGGTTCGCGGGGCTCGACTGGTTTACGAGTTCAGCGGCATAATAGCCCAACATTCTTTCGGCCGCGGGATTCACATAAGCCAGACGGCCGTCCATGCCAACGGACACAATGGCGGAGCCCGCCGAATCCAGCAGGTCGCGAAGCGGGTCGCCCTGATAGCGCGCTGCGGCCTCGCGCTCTGCGGCGTTGTCGGCCAGCAACCGCATGGCGACCGCGGCGGTCAACCCCATGGCGGTCATCAGCAGCAGCCAGTCGAACCGCGGTCCAGCTTCCAGGCGCGCTGTGATTCCGCCTGCGGCCATCGCCAGGGCAAGCACAGCCAGCGCAGACCACGTGGACGGAGATGTGCTGCGCGCCGCTTTTTTCAGTTGTCGGGCTCCGCTTGTCTCCATTCCTTCGCCGTTCCCCCGCCTTCGTTTTACCGCACCCGTCTTCTCGATCCCCCGCACCTGACAGCCGCAGCCTGGCCGCGCCAGATTCGCCGTGTAGAGTGGACTTCCAGAATACGCGCCGAAGCGTCAAGTTGCAGAAAAGGAATGAGGGGCTTCCTTCAAAGCGATCGCACCATCCTGCGAGAATACATCCACCGGGGCACGCCTGGCTCCGATTTCTCGTGGAGGCTCCGCAGCCGTTGGCCTTGAACGCACAGGGCTCTGCAAAGCCTATCCTGCCACACCTGGGGTAATTTTGACGCTTATCTTGCGGGGAAAATGCAACATTGAACCCCGAACGGCACGACGCCGGCCCACAGGGCTTCCGCAGTGGCCCCGGCCCTTTCCAGGGCTTTAGAGGAGTGAGCCTGAGGTCCGCCCGGCTCGCCCAGCGCAACCGTATACTGGCGTCATGTCCTGCCTTCGAATGCCATCCCGCTCTGGCACCGTGGCCCTTCTTGCCTTGACATGCCTTCTAGTCCAGCCGACTTCGGCCAGGGCCTGGGGTAACGAAGGCCATCGCATGATCAACCGGCTGGCCATCAGCTGCCTGCCTGCCGACGTGCCCTCCTTTCTGCGCAGCGAGCCGGCGATGAACGAAATTGAATATCTTGGCCCCGAGCCGGACCGCTGGCGCTCGCCTGCCGAGCCGGAGCTGAACGCGGCGCAGGCCCCCGAGCATTTCATCGACCTGGAGCCGGCCGACGCGCTCGGGCCCCTGCCGCGCCGCCGCCTTGTCTTTGAGGCCAAAGTCTTTGCGGCCCACGAGAATCCGGATAAGATAGGTCTCCAGCCATGGCAGGCCACCGAGGTGTGGGAGCGGCTCAAGGCTGCCCTGCGCGAGTATCGCCACCTCGCCGCAACCAACCAGGACACCCGCCCCGTGGAACAGGCTGTCATTTTCTATGCAGGCTGGCTGGGCCATTACGTCGGCGACGGCTCCCAGCCCTTGCACACAACCATCCAGTACAACGGCTGGGTTGGTCCCAACCCCGACGGTTACACCACCTCCCACCGGATTCACTGGCAATTCGAGGGGCCGTTTGTCGGTGCAAACATCCACATGCCCGAGGTGCGGGCCCGGATGACCCCGCCCCACCCGGTCCAGGGGGGTATTTTCGACGCCTATGTGAACTACCTTCGCCACTCTGCCACGTATGTGGAAGAGGTCTATCAACTGGAGAAAGCTGGGGGATTTGTGGGCGCCGGCTCGGCCGATTCGCGCGAGTTTGCCGCCGAGCGCCTGGCCGCCGGGGCCAGCATGTTACGCGACATGATCTACTCCGCCTGGATTGACAGCGCCCGATACGTTCCAGATCCCTACGCGGGCAAGTAAAGGCGACAGTGTTGCTGGCTTTCTAAACCGGCAGGGGGGCGCGAGTATCTGCCACCTCGACCGGGGAGGTTTGGATCTCGATGTCAATGCTGGCAATCTCCTCGCCGCACTCCAGTGGATGGAGGCGGGTACACTGGCACAGGTCAGTCAGGCGGAGGTGGCCGCTCTGGCTCAATTCGAGCCCCGCGCCGATCAGCACGCTGTAGATGTCCATGCAGGCCCGGCGTTCAAACTCAAACAGCAGGCTTACCAGGCCGGCGTCGCTGGCGCTGCGGCTGAGCACCCAGCCACCGCATCCCAGAATCGCCCCGGTAAGTGTTTGAACCAGATGGCTGGGCTCGTCCACTGAGAGCGCCCACAACTGCACGGCCCAGGGAGTCGGGCCGGCCTGCACTTCGTCACGGGTTGTGACACAAGCTTGTCTCACAAAGTCATCATCGGAGGGCCGGGCGGGAGCTTGAAGAATGTGCTGGAGTCAAACGGCGCTGCCCGCCTTTGATACATCCTCCGCTCACAAACCAGTGCGGATGATGTAGCTTCATAGACAGCATGATCCTCGGCACCGGCATTGATTTGATTGAAATTGCTCGCATCCAGCAGTCGCTGGAGCGCTACGGGCAGCGGTTTCTTGATCGCGTGTATACGCCCGCGGAGCAGGCTTTCTGCCTGCGGAAGCGCAAGGCCGCCGAGAGCTTGGCAGCACGCTTCGCAGCCAAGGAGGCCGCAGCCAAGGCGCTGGGTACCGGTATTGCCCGCGGGGTGAACTGGCTTGAGATTGAGGTGGTGCGCGAGCGCGGCGAAAGGCCCACGCTCCGCTTTCACGGACGTGCCCGCGAGATTGCCGCCCGCCTGGGCGTGGCGCATGGCGCATTGTCCATTACCCACTCCGCCGACCTGGCCATGGCCAGCGTGGTGCTGGAGGATGAGCGTTAGCGGCCCGGTAACTGCATAGAATTAAACAACCTGCCATCGGATGGCCATCCTGCGCCGTGTTCTGCGCCCGGCGAACTCGTGCTCCCGCAGGGGCGAAAATGGCGATTGTTTTACGACTTCAGTAAGGCAGCCAGCGCATGGAAACCGCCCATTAACCCCTGCCCTTTCTGCTATTCTCAAGGCGTTGAGGTAAACCAACCGGTACACCGCTGCAAGGGGAATGCCGTGCCAAGCCGCAAAGAGATTCAGTGGTCACAGCTCAGAGTTGGCGCATTGGTCCTGGCGGCTATGGCCGTTCTGGTGTTTCTCATCTTTCTTTTGTCTGCCTCCTCGGGCGGACTGTTGGCCCGCAAACTGGTGCTCCGCACATACTTTGAGAACGCCTCCGGACTGAAGAAGGGCGCGCCCGTCACATTGGAGGGCGTGACCATCGGCAACGTCATTCGGATTCGCGTGGTCCCCGAGCGCAACCCCAACCCCGTGGAAGTCACGATGCGGGTGGGAACCAACTATCTTGAAGATCTGCACACCGACTCCACCACCGCTATTACCCAGGCCGGCGTGCTGGGCGACAGCTACGTGGACATCGACTCCAGCCAGGCCAAAGGGCCACATCCAGTTGACGGCGCCGAGCTTAAGGCCACCGGTTCGCCCACCCTCCAGGACGTGATCCGCACCAGCCAGGTGTCCATTGAACAGATTGACACGCTGATGCGCAAGCTGGGAATGCTCGTGGACACCCTGAATTCGAAGCGCGGCAGCATGGGCGCATTCATCAACGATCCAACCTTCTATCGCAAGTTGACCCGCGTGGCCGATAACCTTGACAAAATCACCGCCAACATCAGCCAGGGCCAGGGAACCCTGGGCAAGCTGGTCAACGACGACACCCTCTACACACACGCCAGCTCCACTGTCGATAAGCTGGACCGTATTGCCACCTCGCTGGACGAGGGCAAGGGCAGCGCCGGCAAGCTGCTGCGCGACGACGCCCTCTACAACAACCTGAACTCGGCCGTAGCCAACATGAATGAGTTGATGGCCGGAATCAATCAAGGCAAGGGAGCGCTGGGCAAGCTGAGCAAAGATCCCGCCTTTGCGCAAAAGCTCGACGACACCATTACCCGGCTGGACAGCATCCTCACCGGAATCGATCAGGGCAAGGGAACGCTGGGACAGCTCGTGCAGAACCGCGCCCTCTACGATCACTCCGACCAGACCATGGACGAGGCGCAACAGCTGATTCGAGGCATGCGGGAAAATCCCAAGAAGTACCTCGTCATCCGGCTGCGGATTTTTTAGGGCTCTATCCGGCAGGCTCTCCGCCGCGGAACGTCCGCCAGAACTCAACGTAGCTCTTCAGCCGCACCACCTGAAAATAGTCGTTGGCCACCAGGAAGAAGACGACGGCGCCAGCCCATACTGCATGCATGGCATCCGGCCCCAACTGGTCACTGAAGGGCAGAGGCGCAGCGGACAACACCATGGCCAGCACGACCAGCGCCAGTTTGACGATGCCCATCACCAGGTTGATTTCCATCAGCTTGCCGGTGAAGGGGTTTCCAAGCTTAAGGCTGCGCGCCAGAGCGGAGCCCGGAGAAACATCTTCAAGCAGCATGAGCAGCGGCGCGACCGTGACGGGCCAGCTGACCAGAGCCCACAGCGTAAAAAAGCCCAGCGAGAGAAAGATGGTCCAGATGGAAAAGCCAACCAGGGCCGGCTCTGAGCCTGCACGAATGTGTGTTGCGGCAACCCAGCCCAGCGCGCGCAACCAGCCCCAGAAAACAACAGCAAAGAGCGCGAGCCACGCGCCCTGCAACGCAATCATCGCCAGCGGCCTGAAGCGCGCTCCAGCCTCAAGACGCCTGAGCGCTAGACTCCGGCCCAGACCCGAAACCAGAATCCATGCCAGCGTCGCCAAAGGCGCCAGCCAATAGGAAATCGCTGTAACATGCGGAAGGTAACGAACCCATGCGCTGCCGATCTGCTCCGCCGCCACCCAGGGGTTCTGGAAATCGATGCTTCCCAGACCGGTCGATTCCGGTGGAAGCGCCGCAAGAATCAGCCGGGCCTGCCGTCGGCACACAACAAGAAACGGCACGCCGAAAAGCCATCGCCAGCCTATCTCCATGGCGATGAGCAGAGGCCGCCGGAAAACCCACCCCATCTGATCCACCAGCGTCTGCGTGCCCCGCACGGGCTGCGCCATGCTACCTCACCACCAGGTTCACCAGTTTGCCGGGCACCAGGATG
>JAJXXG010000487.1:0-4391 GCA_021781255.1 Acidobacteriota bacterium | reverse complement strand
GACCTTGGCCACAGTCTTGCCCGACGTGCGCGACTGCACTTTTTCGTCGCCAAGAGCCGCGGCCTCAATCGCCTTGGGATCCGCATCGGCAGCCACGCGCACCACCGTCACCAACTTCCCGTTGACCTGCACTGGAATTTCAAGTTCGTCTTCCTTCGCCAGTTCGGGATCGCTCACGGGCCAGGGCGCGCGCAGAACATCTCCCTGCTCGCCAAGCTCCGCCCACAGCTCAGCAGCCAGATAAGGCGCGAAGGGCGCAAGCAGCAGAACCAGCGTGCGCAGAAGCTCGCTCACCACCGGCGCTGGTATCTCGCCCGAGGCCAGTTGAGCGTCCGCCGCCTGCAGGTCGTTCACCAGCTCCATGATTGCTGCCACGCAGGTGTTGAAGTGCCAGCGGCCCTCAAAGTCCTGCGTGATTTTCGCCGTTGTCTGGTGCAGCTTGCGCAACAACTTTGCAGCCGCTCCACCCTGCGCTTCAAACGAGCCCGCCCCGTTCGCCTTTGCCACCGGCGCGTACTTCATCGCCAGCCGCCACACGCGGCCCAGAAAGCGGCTCACGCCCGCAACGCCATCTTCCTGCCATTCGAGGTCGCGGTCGGGCGGCGCGGCAAACAGCGCGTACATGCGCGTGGCGTCGGCGCCGTAGCGGGCCACCATGTCGTCGGGCGATACCACGTTGCCCTTCGACTTCGACATCTTCGCGCCATCCTTGATGACCATGCCCTGCGTAAACAGGCGGCGCGCCGGCTCGTCGTTCGTGATCAGCCCCAGATCGCGCATCACCTTCGTCCAGAAGCGCGAATAGATCAGGTGCAGAATCGCGTGCTCCACGCCGCCAATGTACTGGTCGATGGGAAACCAATACTGCGCCACGGAAGGACTGAACGGTTCATTCGCGTTCTTCGCGTCTGTGTAGCGGTAGAAATACCAGCTCGAGTCGACAAACGTGTCCATCGTGTCCGTCTCGCGCCGCGCTGGCCCGCCGCATTTCGGGCATCGCGTGTTAACGAAATCCGTCACGCGGCCCAACGGCGACCCGCCCTGCTGCGTAATCTCGATCTGTGGAGGCAGCAGCACAGGCAGTTGCTCATCGGGCACTGCGACAAGCCCGTCGCGCTCGCAGTGAATCATGGGAATGGGCGTGCCCCAGTAGCGCTGTCGGCTTACGCCCCAGTCTTTCAGGCGAAAGGTAACCGTCGCCTGCCCGAATGCACTGCGTGCGGCAACCTCCTGCAACTTCTTCTCCGCCGAGGTACAGCTCAGCCCGTCGTACTCACCGGAGTTCACCAGCACGCCGTCTTCCGCAGTGAACGGCAGGGCCGGCTCTTCCGCAGCGGGATCGGCAGGCGCAATGACGCGGCGAACCTCGAGGCCGTACTTGGTCGCGAATTCAAAGTCGCGCTCGTCGTGGCCGGGCACGCTCATGATGGCGCCCGTTCCATAGTCGGCCAGAATGTAGTTGGCCACCCAGATGGGAACGCGCTGGCCATTGTAGGGATTCACGGCAAAGCGACCCGTGGCAATGCCGTGCTTCTCGATCTCTCCCAGGTCGCCTGCCTCGCGCGCCTTCTTCTGCTGCTCGATCAGTTCATCAACCTGCGCCTTCAATGCGGGATTCCCGGCAGTGAAGACCGCCACAAGAAAGTGCTGCGGCGCAAGTTGCACGCTGGTCGCGCCGAAAATGGTGTCAATGCGCGTGGTGAAGACGCGAATCTTCTCCCCGCTGCCTTCCACCATAAAATCGACCTCGGTGCCTTCGCTGCGGCCGATCCAGTTGCGCTGCATGGTGCGCACTTTTTCCGGCCAGCCGTCCAGCTTGTCCAGCCCGTCAAGCAGTTCCTCGGCATACGCGGTGATGCGCAGGAACCACTGCACCAGGTCGCGCTGCTCCACAATTGTGTTTTCGTGGCGCCAGCAACGGCCATCGATGACCTGCTCATTGGCCAGCACCGTCGCGCAGTCCGGGCACCAGTTCACCTTGCTCTTCTTGCGATAGGCCAGGCCCTTCTCATACATGCGCAGAAAGAACCATTGGTTCCAGCGATAGTACTCGGGCAGGCACGTCGTAACCTCAGTCGCCCAGTCATATCCCAGGCCGAGGCGCTGCATCTGCCGCTTCATCGCAGCAATATTCGCCAGCGTCCACTCCCGCGGAGGCGTATTGTTTTTGAGCGCGGCGTTTTCCGCGGGCAGCCCGAAGGCATCCCAGCCCATCGGGTGCAGCACATTGTAGCCGCGCATCCACATGTGGCGCGCCAGCGCGTCGCCAATCGAGTAGTTGCGCACGTGGCCCATGTGCAACTGCCCGCTGGGATACGGCAGCATCTCAAGCACGTAATACTTGGGCTTGCCGCAGGAAGCGGGCTCGGCCGCATACAGCGCGGGATCAGCAGCCCAGCGCTCCTGCCATTTTGGCTCGATTGCTGCCGGATCGTATCGAAGCTCTTTTTCTTCCGCCATACTTCATCAGTGTAAACGGAGCGGTAAGGTCAATCCGCAGAGACTGCCACCAGGCTCTTCAACACGCGTACATTCCGCTCCTCGTCGCCCGGCTCATCCACCGGCGTCTCCGCGATAAACGCGCAATGCGCGAAGCGCTTGTCATTGAGCAGGCGGCGGAAGGGTTCGACGCCTATTGTGCCCTGCCCAATGTGCTCGTGGCGGTCCAGTTTGGAGCCGCGCGCAGCCTTGGCATCATTACAGTGCCACACCCGCACGGCCTTTGTTCCCACGGTATCGGCAGCCTGCTTCATCGTCTGCTCATACCCTTCGTCTGTCACAAGGTCATATCCTGCGACGTGCGTATGGCAGGTATCCAGACACACTGCCACCGGCGCATGCGCCTTGAGCCGATGCACCAGTTCCGCCACCTGCTCAAAGCTGCCGCCCAGGGAGAACTCCGCGCCCGCCGTGTTTTCAATGAGGATGTGAAAATCGGTTCCCTGCCACGGCAGGCCGTCAATGGCGCGCTCAATGGAGTCGGCGGCCAGCTTCAGCCCCTCGTCGCGCGTAAGTCCCTTCCACGAGCCCGGATGCAGAACAAGGTACTCGGCGCCGAGGGCAAGCGCCCGCTCTATCTCGCCGCGAAAAGCGACAATGCTTTTCTGCCGCACGTCATCCGTCTGGCTGCACACGTTCACCAGATAGTTGGTGTGAATCACCAGCGGGCCCACGTCGAGCGACTTGCGCAGCGCGCGCATGCGCTCAGCCTGCTTGGGATCAACCCTGGGCGCGCGCCACATGCGAGGGCTCGCTGAAAAAATCTGAAACGTGTTCGCGCCAATCTCCCGCGCCCGCTCGACCGCATTGGACGCCCCGCCCGCCGTGCCCAGATGAATCCCGATCCGTTTGACCATGGACCCAGTCTAACCGCTATCGTGCGCTACACAAGCTTCATTGCGTCGGGGTCCCAGTGCACTATGGCATCGCGCTCCAGGCTGAGGTTGCTCAACAGCGCGGCTCCTGCGGCGCGATAGCCAAAAACTGCGTCCTCCACCACAGACCTGCGCGAGCGAACGGCCTCAAAGAAATTCTTGAAGTGATCGTAGCTGTCGCTGTATCCGGCCGGCGCAACATATTTCTCAAACCCCACGGGCGGCTCGCCTTCAAAGTGCGTGCGCGGATACTTCTCCCGGTACGCCGTCTCAATCTGCTTCTGCATCGCCTCGGGAAATGTCTCGATGGTCAGGCCGGGCTCCTTTTCGCGCGGAACGCGACTCACCGTCACCGCGCCCCATCCGATCTCCATGGTGCCTTCAGAGCCGGTAAATGTGAGGCCCTCGCTCTCCGCGCCGCCGTCCACAAAGTTGACTCGCAGGCTCAGGTTGAATCCTTCGCGATAATCAAACAGGCCCAGCATCACATCGGGCACGTCGCGCCCGTCTTTCCAGAAGCGCAGCCCGCCCGTGGCCATGCCGCGCGTGGGCCCGTGCGAGCCGGTGATGAAGTGCGTGCCGCTGAACAGATGCACGAACAGGTCGCCCGCCACACCCGTTCCATAAGCCTTCCACTTGCGCCACTGGAAAAAGTGCTCGGCGTTGAAAGGAATCTTCGGCGCTGTGCCCTCGAAGCGCGGCCAGTCGCACGTCTCCGGCGAGGCATCCGGCGGAACCGTGTAGTTCCACGCGCCCATTGATGAGTTGCGGTCCCAGTGCGCCGTCACCATGTTGAGCTGGCCGATTGCGCCCGCCGCCAGAAGTTCCTTGGCCTTGGCATAAAGCACCGAGCTCACGCGCTGGCTGCCGATTTGAATAATCCGATTCGTCGCGCGCGCCGTTGCAATCATCTCCGGCCCATCGGAGTAGAGATGAATCATCGGCTTCTCGCAATACACATCCTTGCCCGCCTTCATCGCATCCACTGACGCCTGCTTGTGCCAGTGGTCGGGCGTG
>JAJXXG010000186.1 GCA_021781255.1 Acidobacteriota bacterium | reverse complement strand
CAACGCGACCTTGCCCCGTTGCGCCACGCGCTCAATACCGGCAAACTTGCGCCCCTGTTCTTCAATAAACGATCCAGTCCCTGCGCTGCAGGCTTCATTCATCGCGCAGTCAATCACGCGTCCCTGTTCCAGGCGGATGTACTTCGCATCCTGGCCACCGATCTCAAAGATCGTATCTACGCGCGGATCATAGTGGCAGGCGCCCTCCGCATGCGCCGCAATCTCATTCTGGATAAAGACCGCACTCGGCCCATAGCATTTCGTCAGCAGCGATCCAACAATCTCGCGTCCGCTGCCGGTCACGCTTGCGCCACGCACCGGCTCGCTGCCCATCGGGCTCTCCAGAAATTCACGCCACAGCGCCTGTGCTGCTTCCACCGGAGCGCCGCGCGTCTCGCGGTAGGCGTCCCACACAATCGCCTTTGTGTTCGCATTCAGGGCAACCGCCTTCGCTCCGGTTGACCCGATATCCAATCCCAGAATCAGATTGCGTGCCGATCCGTTGCGCGCCTCCCATGGCACAGACGGCATGCGCCACACGCGGCCCAGGCAGGTCGCAAGGGCCGGCGTGCGCTCCAGTGTCGCCCCCGCATGATTGCTCATCAACTGGTCCACACCGGGTGCCTGCAGCGTCTGCTCCGCTGCCAGCAGCGCCGCGCCCAGCGCCTCCCAGTGCAGGCCATCCTCGCCCGGTACCAGCAGTTCATAGCCATGCTTCGCCAGCCGGTCCCGAAACGTCCGCTGTACGCGAGGCGACTGGCTCACTCCGCCTATCAGCACAATCGGTCCCGGGCTGATCCCCGGCTTGATCAGGTTCAGTACGTTTTCGCACACCGCATCAAACAGCCCGGCCAGTATCTCTGCCCGGTTCTCGCCCTTGTTGGCAAGATGCGTCATATCCGTCTTCAGAATCACGGGGCAGCGGCCTGAAAGTGCCGCGGCATGCTCCACATCGGCGCACAGTGCGCTGGCCTCTTCCACCGCCAGGGAAAACCTTCCCGTCAACTGACGCAGAAAGTTGCCGGTCCCCTGCGAGCACCGGCTGTTCTCGCGAAACACCTCGCGACCATTCGCCCTCACTTCCAAGACCGAGAAGCCATGGCTGCCAATGGACACCAGTGTCCCAGCGGTTTTGGGATAGAAAAACCGAAATGCCCGGGATTGCGCCTGTTGCAGCGGAACCCGGGCAAAGCTGAACTGGCGGCCCAGCCTGCCCGTCAGCGCTGCGCTGCTGAAAGTGGTTGCATCCCATTCGCGATACAGGCGGTCCAGAAGGGCCTGCGGTTCCTTGCCATGTTCCATGCGATAACGCCGCTGGATCGTCCACTGGCCATCAATCTGCGCCAGTTCCACCAGTTTCAGCGTCTCCGCTCCTGCATCGATACCAAGAACCCGCTGACGTGACGCTTCCGCGTTGCCGGCCATGTCTAGCTCCTGCGCTGTGCAGCAGCCATCCGCGCAAGCATGGACACGCATGCAGAGCGTCTTTTCAGAACCCAAAAGCAGGATCCGGTGAATTGTGGAAGGATTTTGACGCTAAGTCAGCGGAAATGCAAGAGGAGCACTCCCAATATTTTCGCTGCAGTCAACCGCTCTTTTCGTCACGGCAGAATTGCAGGCGGCATCCATGCCGGGGGACGCAGACCAAGGCGGACACAGGTCGCCTCTTTAGTCTTTGAGAATGTGCAGCTTGCACATACAGTCGCACGCCGCGAAGCCGCTCGGGATGCGCATCTTCCGGCCCGCAGTCCGCACAAAGGAAATGTGCATCCAGTCAGCTTCGTGCATGCGCACCGTTCAGACCCTAGAATGAGATAACCTGCTCCGGCAGAAGCGCAACACCCGCAATCGCCGCCGCAGCCCTTCACCGATCCGTACCATGGAAGGGCGTCATGGCAGGACGAAGAGCAGGTGGCAGCCGTTGGGGATGACACGCTACCGGCAGGGATGAGGGCAAGGGAGGCAGCAGTGGCAAAGCAAATCCATTACACCGCGGCAGATTTGCAATCCCGCCCGGGCGCAGCCGACCCCTATCTTCGTCCTTCCTTCTCGCTTCGTGTTCGCCTCGTGCGCCTGCTGTGGAATCTCTGCTGGCTGCTTCTCTATCGGCCGTCTCCGCGCCCGTTTCATGCCTGGCGCTCTCTGCTTCTTCGACTCTTTGGAGCCGGCATGGGGCCGAACTGCCACTTCTACCCCGGCTCGAAGATCTGGGCACCCTGGAACCTGACCTGCGCCGATCAGGTCACCGCAGCCGATGGCGTCGAGATATACAACCCGGCTCCCGTCCATCTTGGCTCGCACGCAATTCTCTCGCAGCAGGCTTACCTCTGCGGCGCCAC
Organism: Acidobacteriota bacterium; assembly: GCA_021781255.1. Next base: position 7,261 of record JAJXXG010000186.1, on the reverse strand, counting down.
CCACGACCTCGATGATCCTGCCTTTCCGCTGCTCGCCTACTCCATGACGATAGGCGCTTATGCATGGGTCTGCGCCCGGGCATCGGTCTGCCCGGGGGTCAACCTGGCTGAGGGCTCTGTACTGGGCTTGGGATCGGTCGCGACGCGCGACCTGGAGGCGTGGGGAGTCTATGCGGGAACCCCGGCGGTGAAGGTGCGAGAGCGAAGCCGGAGCGGAAAAGACGCTGGTTGCGTTCTAAGTTGAAATCGAATCAGGCTCTCGCAGCTTGTCGATTGGCTGCCGTGTCAGGCGCTCTACCTCGCGCAGGGCAGCCTCTCGCGACGCAGCATTCCGGACGGCTTTCTCCAACTCGCGCAGCTTCGCGCCCACCAGGAAGCGATACCAGAACCCCTGCAGCGCGTGATACACCAGCCCTTCCCGACCATCCAGAAAGCCGAGTTGCACAATGTACCGGAAGAGAAAGTAGCCAATCGCCGACACTTCAAACGGCATTCGGTTATAGATGGATTCCTTTAGAAATCGCTTGATGCCAGCCTGCCGCGAAGCCGACGCCGCCGTCACCATGGACTGCGACGGAAACAGTTGCCATCTCTGATTCAGCACATCGAGCGCCTCGCGACTCGCATAACGATTGTGCTTCTCAGTAAATGCGGTCAGGTCAAACAGGTTGTCATCGGCAAATCCGCCGCGAAGCGTCACCGCGCGACCCTCAGTCAGATAGATGTGCTCATCCATCCACCGGTCCTCGATGCGAGCCTTGCCGCGCCGCCAAATGCGAAGCAGAATCAGCGGATACCTTCCGCCATGTCGGATGAATCTTCCCTGAAAGATCGTCTTGCGATTCAGGTTGACTCCCATCACATCCGGCGCGAGTTGAGGAAGCCGTGTCCTGATCTCCTGCGCCAGGTCCGGCTCCACAACCTCATCCGCATCCAGTCGCATCACCCAGTCTGCATGCATCGGCGTATGCTCCAGCGCCCATGCAAACTGCTTTGCTTGATTTTGAAATGGATGCTGCAAAACCGTCGCGCCGTATTCCTTGGCAATCTCGACCGTCCTGTCCGTCGAGAAAGAGTCCACCACAAAAACCTCTTGCGCAAATGCCGCAACACACTTCAGCGCGCGCGGCAAATGCCGCTCTTCGTTGTAGGTCAGGATGATGACCGCAATGCTCGCGTCGTTCGGCATCAGACTCTCGTACAACATCCATGCAGATGCATTCTGCAATGGCAATACTCAACTCGCCGGCTCGGCATCTGCCGGCGCGATCCAATTACGCAGATTCACGTGCGTTGCCGCTCGCCAGGGAAAGCTCGCACTGCTCCACAAATGTGCGCGGAATCTCAGCATAGGTGGAAAGCTCCCGCCTCGGATCCGGCAGAATGGGATGATATAGCCGCTTCGGAAACCACACTGTGGGCATCTGGCCTAGAAACGAAGACCACATGCTGAACGTAGAGCCGGACGTGATCAATATCCTCGCCTGGCTCATGGCGAGAATGTCCGCAATGCTTGATCCGAAGCTCACACGCTTCACTCCCTCCATCGCAAGCAGCGGAGCGATCTCCTCATCTCTGCCATCGCTGAAGATCACCGCCTGCAACGGCCCAAGCTGTTCGCGGATGCCCTTCAAGATGCCCGCATACCATCCAATATCCAACTTGGAATTTCCCCGCACAGGATCGGCATTCAGAAAATCTCCCAGACGCACATGGATCGCAATATCCGGCGAAAAGCCCGCTTGAATCGCACCCTTGTGCTTGTCGCGCACCATCGCAATTAATTCACTGCGCACCAGATCGCGATGCGCAAGGATCGGCTGCAAATATCCGTCGAAGCCCTCGAACACAACAATCGAGCCATCCGGGATCTCCTTGCCCAGTTGCGACTCTGGAACACGCCGCTTCGTGGCAAGCAGTCGCAGACGGTGCAACGGCTCAACTTCATCCTGCGCACGGCAGAACAGATCATGGTAGGTCCGCTTGTCCAGCTCATGATGCATCCATGGCTCACGCTTAAACTGTGGCCATGTAGCGCCAATCCTCTTTAACCCATATCTGCGCGCCTGAATCAGGCAGCGCGCCCAGGTAAATAGATGATTGCCAAGCCCCGCGCCACCAAGCCGAATCAATCCAAGGTCCATGGCTCCTATCAGCCGGGGAAATGCATAACAATTCCCATACATCGGCGCGGCTTCAGGCTCCATCGTGGTGCTCTCCCGGCTCAGCTGCAAACAGGTCTCCTGCATCGGATTCAGCGCGCGGACATCTGCGCGCACAAGTTCCGCTCTGCGTCTTGCTGCAGATACGATTCAATCGTGCTCATAAAGCTGCGCGCCGCCATTTCAACATCGAAGAACTGCGCAAATGCTCGCTCTGCGTTCTTCCTCATCACAGACCTTTCCTCGTCCGTGAGCGCGAGGTAGCGCTGTATCAAACTGTTGATGCCCGCCTGCGTATCCGGCTCCACAATGCCCGCGCCTGCACTCGTCACCTCGCGCCATATGTTCACCTTGTCACTGATCAGCACAGGCGTTGCGCATGCCATGGCCTCCGCGACCACAATGCCGAAATTTTCCTGATGCGACGGCAGAATGAATGCATCCGCTGAGCGAAATGCTCCCCACTTCACTGCACCTGTCAGCATGCCCGGCCAGTGAATCCTTCTGGCAACGCCCAGCCTTTTTGCAATCCGCTGCAGTTCTGCCACCCACCCCGCCTGATCCGGGCCGGCAATCACCAGGTCCATATCCGGCGGTGCATTCGCAATGTTCTTAGCAAATGCCCGAATCAGCAGATCGCACCCCTTCTTCAGATGGATCCGGCTCAGATACAGCAGAAACCGCTTCCCCTGCAAAGCCGGGAACGCAGCGCGGAATGCGCTTCGTTCGTCGTCCGGGTTGCCGTCCGGTGCCGCTGCTCCATACAGCACCACCTGCTCTCTATACGATGGGCCGAGAAATGCGTTGCGTGCACGAATGCGCTCCTCTTCGCACGTAAAGAGCACGGCACGCGCATCGCGCAGCACCGAGCCCTCGCCCAGCCACCACAGCATCTGCTTGGCAACATGTTTCAGCGGATACTGCTGTCGAAACCAGGGGTCCAGCATACCGTGCACAAACAAAAAATACGGCGTGGGATGATCTCGCAACGCTCTCCAGGATCCCAGCGAGGAGTAGTTCCAAAGGCCATGCAGAATAACCGCGTCAAAGTTGACGGCATTCTCCCTCAACCAGGAAACAAGCCGCGGGTTATAACGATATCGCCCTAACCCGTTGCCCACGCCAATCACCGGAAATGGATACTGCCTGCCCGCAATCTCCGCCTCCGTCTCCAGGCTCACCATGGAGACAGCATGGCCATCGCGCATAAGCACTTCAGAAAATCTCAGCAGAGACTCAATCGGGCCGCCCGATTCCGGATTTGTCGTACAAATTACGTGCAGTAACCGCATCCGCCCGCCATTTCAGCGCATTGCATGGATAGGTAGTGTGTCTTTGGGAAAAGCTCGCAGCCGGTTCCAGCGCGTGCCGGATCGCTCACTTGTGCTGCTTCTCAACCGAACGCAGCAGCACATCAGCCCACATGCGCGGGGAGTACTGTCGCGACAAAAGATGACTCGCCTCTGACATCGCGCCCAGTTGCCGATCGTCCATTGCACTCATCCGCAGCATCAGGCCCGCAAGAGCATCCACATCCTTCGGATCAAAGATGTACCCGTTGTACTCGGGCTGCACCAGGTGCACCGCTGCGCCTACTTTGTCAGAAGCCAGCACAGCCAGCCCTGCTGACGTAGCCTCATGCACCACCAACGCCCAGGGCTCAAACACGCTTGGCAGAACAAGACAACCAGCTGACGCCATCATGGCAGGCATCTGATCCGGCTGCACAAAGCCCTCAACACGTATGCCCGCCTGCCCTTCGAGGATGGGCTGCATCGGTCCAGTGCCGCAGCAGATCAGCGGCCACGGATCCTTTGCCTTTGAGCGGTACTGTGCATAGGCCTTCACCAGCACATCCACGCCCTTCTCGGGAGCGAGCCGCCCAACAAACAGAAACGCCCTGGGAGCACCACGCTGCTCTGCCTTGCGCGCCCGATACGCAGCATCAAACGCATCCTGATCGCAGGAGAAGGATCCGCGCAGAATCGCTCGCTGTGCAAAGCCAAGCCGCTTTGCAAATACGGCCTGGCGCTCTCCCGGAATCCAGGCCACGTCCGCAATTGGGCGCACAAAATACGGCGCAATCCAGGTGCCAATCCGCTGTTTCACCGTCGCACGCCAGCAGTTGTCCATGATCATCACACGCCAGCACTTCCCTGCCAGCAGCTTGGCTGCGCGGCGATACGGAGTTATATGCCACGACGGCAAAACCACGATCTCCGGAGAAAAATCCTGCAGGCGCTGATCCAGGGAATTCAGATCCGCAAAGGTGCGCCACACCAGCCGATTTTGCATCCACGCAAACTGCCTCTCGTCAAAAGGCGCAACCGTCTTCTGCGCCTCGTGGCTCACGAAAAGCTCCACGCCCTCGCGCCCGGCAAGCTCCTTCAGGCAGGCGTTCATGTAGCCGGACAGGCCGGTCCAGAGAACTGCAACCCTCATGCGAATTCTCTCTTCGTTATCTTTTGCATCCAGGTTCTCATGTGTCGCAGCAATCCCTCGCTGCGATAGAAAAAGCGCTGCACGTCATCCCGGATGTCCCACTCACGTCCAAACAGATCGCGGAAGATTCGGGAGGAGTCCTGCTCGTATTGCTGCTGCAGTCTTCCTGAACCGGAGATGGAACTGTCATGAATGCGAAACCCTGCCAGATCCGCTGCGATATAGCCCACCTTCGCCCCCTGATGCACCATCTTGACGAACAACTCGCCATCCCAGCAGGTACGATTCTCAACGTTGAATCCCGGAGAGTTCAAGAATGCCCTGCTCCGAAAGAACGTTGACTGCTGCAACCAGTTCGTCCCGCCACACACATATCGCCTGACGGTAAAGCTGCGCGCTCTTACATGCCGCTGCACTCGCCCTTCGCCGTCAATCACGAATCCGTTCCCCATGGCCACATCACAGTCCGAATGCTGCTCAAAGAAATCCGCCACACGTTGCAGCGATCCGGGCAACAGGATATCGTCTGCGTTCAAGAATGCGAAGATCTCTCCTGTCGCACGCGCAAACCCCTTGTTCAATCCATCGGCTGCTCCGCGGTCGCGCTCAAAGATCATATGAGACAGCTGATTCGCATAACTCTGGATCAGTTCGCGACTCCCATCCGTCGAGCCAGGATCAACAACAATGTACTCCAGTTCCGGATATCCCTGCTGAAGCACCGAATCAAGCGCATCCTTCAGATAATTCTGCTGGTTCAAAGACAACGTAACAATGCTGATCTTCATCCTGTAATTGCCTGGCCCACTCAAAAAAATCGCGGTCGAATTCTTTAACGACTGATCAAGGTCTCAACTCGCGCCAAACCAATCCCGGCACCATCCAGAATCGCCAATACGCCCGCGTCTTCATGCGGAAGATATGCCGCGTACGCCGATCCAGCGCATCCGCAAAATACGAACTGATACTCTGGGCCACCAGGGTTGCCATCGCTGAGCCAATGCCGCCCCACAACGGAATCCACCAGAGATTCAAGCCTACATTCACAATCGCACCAAGCGCTGTCCTGCGCATCACGCTAACGGTAATCCGTTCGTGCACGTATTGCTGGGCGCTGACCGCACCCAAAAATACAAAGATTCCGGTCCAGATATGAACAGAGAGAATGCTGGCGGCTGAAGTAAACTCCTTGCCGTAGAGCAACCGAATCAAAGACGGCCCCGCGAACAACACGAGCACCGTAATCACGACGCTCAAAAACACCATGACCTCATAGAACAGTTGCAGACGCGCATAATATCGCGCTGGGTTCTGCTCGCGGCTCTGCAGCAAACGCGGCATCACGCTTGCCGCAATAATGAGCGGCACACTGTACCAGGTCTCCGATAAGCGAATCGCAGCCGCGTAGTTCCCCACCACGGACATGGGAGCCATCTTGCCCAGCAGCACCTGATCCGTGCGCAGGTAGATCATGATCATCAGGCTTGAGATCATCAGCGGCCAGCTTTCAGCAAACAACTCCTTGGCACGGCCCACATGCCACTGCCAGCGCAATTGCGGCCTGCGAACATAGAGATACGTAATTCCCAGGCCGATTTCTGTAGCCAGTACCTCCAGCGCAGCAATCCATGCAAAGGCCAATAGCTTCATCTTGAGCAGGACGGCCGCCGCGCGTGCGATGGATGCAATCACAAACACGATCATCCTGGGGATTGCCACGTATCTTGACTGAACCCGCGCCTGAAAAAAGTAATCGATCACATCGAGAGCCTGTGAAATCGAGGCAATCGACATCAGCGCCACGATGATGAGCAGGATCGTGTCATGCGGTTCCAGCAAACGCGCAGCAAGGATTGCGCCTGCGGTTGTCGCCACGCTGCCCACCGCTTTCAATACAAAGGCGGTACCCAGAACATGAGGCTCTTCCCGCGCGTCAAGGGCAACCTCTCGTATGACCAGCGAGTCGAGCCCCAGATTCGACAGGGTATTGAACAGGCCATAGATGGCAAGCCCGTAATTCAGCAAGCCAAACTGATTCGGGCCAAGATAGCGCGCCACCAGCGTGCTGACAAGCACCGCGCCCAGCATGCGCACCATGCGATCACTGCCGAGCCAGCCTATATTGCTAAGCGACGAACGAACTCCGGCGCGTCTTTGGATCCTCTTCAGAAAAATCATCTATAAATGGAATCCGTCTTGCTACAAGTTACAGTTGCGCCAGATCGATGCGAACCCGCATCCTTCCTTTGCTTTTGCTTGTGCAGGCAAGCCACTAGATTTGGGAGGGGGAGGATCGGTCAGCCCAGGCAGAGGCTCGCCGCCATTTGCGGCTTGGCATCCAGGAACGCACCACCTCCGGCACCACGGCCGGCTGATCCAGAAGATCGAAGAGGATGACAATCACCAGGGCGCTCTCAATCCGTTGAGATCCTCCAAACGGCGAAAACAGGATGCTCCATATAAACTCGACGAGGAACAATGCATAGACCGGAGCAAGCGGCGGACGCAGGACCGACACGCGCATCAAACCTTTCACGCTCAGGCTCAGTACATACATCCAGAACACACCGCCCAGGATCCCCGCAGACACCCAGGCACCCATCAGGTGAGAGTGGGTGGGGATATATCCCAGGCTTGTCTCCTCCGTGTACCCAAGC
>JAJXXG010001036.1 GCA_021781255.1 Acidobacteriota bacterium | reverse complement strand
CCACAGCCAGCACGCCGGTAAAGAAGCTGCCCGCGGAGCCTTGCTTGGCGGCCAGCGATCCGCCCGCACTGGTCAGCGTGAGGCCGATCTCAAACTGCCCGGCCAGCGAAAGCCCCAGGAAAAACAGAAGCCCCGCCATCAATGACAAGAAAACTGGCGACTGGAACTGGAAACCCCAGCCGAGAACCGCCCCGGCGGCGCGCAAGCCGAGCAGAGATGCCACCAGCACCCAAAATGAAACCAGAATCCCGGCTGTGTAGACGAACCCATGGGCGCGCAGCTTGTGCCGATCTTCATTGCCTGACTGCACCAGCGCCAGTCCCTTCAAAAATAGAACCGGAAAGACGCAAGGCATCAGGTTCAACAGCAATCCACCTAAAAAAGCCAGCGCCGCGATGCGCGTCAGCCCCAGCAATGAAAACCCAGGCGCGGCCGGCGGAGCGGCGGTGGGGGTGGACATGCTCTCCATGCGAGCGATCCCGAAAGACGCGCCGGGAGCTGGAGCCCGCATCGCAATCTCCGACCGCATCGCTCTGATTTCATAGTTCCTGCCGCCCCCCAGTTCGAGCACGCCTTTCAGCTGCGCAGGCGCGGCGGTCATGTTCGCGTCTTTTTTCAGTTCCAGGATCAGGCCGTTCGGTGTCGGCGTGAGCTTTTGCGGCGCGGGATTGTCGAGAATTTCCTCGTCTTCGGGGAAGAACGCGGCCTGCATCTCCCGCTGGCCAGTTTCGACGGCGAGGCGAAAGCCGGTGGGCGTGGGCTGGAAGACGGCGGTGGAGGATGCGGGAAGCGGCTGCGGAAGCGCGTTTACCAAACGATCCCACAAAGCCTGGTCGGGTTTTGAGACCGCCGCCGCCGCCGGTGCCGAGCGCATCAGTTGGACGCCTTCCTCCAACTCCGCCTTGCCCGGAATACAAACGTCGCGGCAAACAAGCCAATCCACCTTCGCATGCAGAACCGCGGGCCCCGGCTTGGCCGATTCCGCCACATCGAGACTGAGCGGAAAAAGCACCTCGTTCTCATAGCCGAAGTCCATCAACGGGCCGAGCGGCAGCCGCTTGGGCGCGGGAAACTGCAACGCTGAAGCGGTGACTCCCTTGGGCAGCGTCCACTGAATGCGCGGCGGCTCGCCTGAGTCGCCGGGATTCTCCCAATACACATGCCAGCCCGGCTCCAGCTTGAAATAGAGGCCGGCCTGGTTCTGTCCGCCAGGGTAAAGATCGCTGTTAGGAAAGATGAGCTGCACGTGCAGATGCGCAACGTCAGCAGAGTTCGACGCGGCGACAGCCTGCAGCGCTGCGCCAAGCACGAAAACCAACACGATGGTGAAGCGAAAACGACGCATGATCGTTTACTCAGTGTATCGGACGGAGGCCGCAGCACAAACCTCGGGTGCCCCATCTTTGACGCGTATCTTGCGCCAGGGGTGGGATAGCACGGAAGTGCTCTACGCCCTCGTATCCAACTCCGGCCTCGCAGAGTGCTCGCGGAAAATACAGTCGTTCTCGACGCATTTTACCCCGGCGGCGCGGGCGCGGGCCACGGCTTCCTCATGAGTCACTCCGTCCTGCAGCCAGAGATAAGGAATTCGCAGGCGGATAACGTCATCGACTAGGCCGGGAACGTGCTCGGAAGCGCGAAAGACATCAGCCAGGTCGATTCCTCGTCCCGTTGCGGTGTGGGCAGCGGCCTGCGCGGCGTCGAGGCCGGCGTAACAGGGCGATCCGAGGATCTCTTGGAGCGCGGGATTGACCGGGAAGATGCGATAGCCGTGCCCGGCCAGGTAGCGGCCAATGTTGTAGCTGGCGCGTTCCGGCTTGTCGCTCATGCCAACAACGGCGATGTTCTTCGCCGTGCGCAGCATCTCGTCAATGATGGCTGGATCGTTGCTCATCGTCCTTCGCTCCCCTAGTCCCTAGTCCCAGTCCCTATTCCCTATTCCCTGCCTTTAAACATCCAGATCGTCCGGCTCGGCTGCGGCGGCCACTGCCGTACCGCGCCTCTTGGCCAGAAGATACCCGCGCAGAAACGGTTCCAGATACCCGTCCAGCACCTTGTCCACATCGCCCACTTCAACCTTCGTGCGGTGATCCTTGGCTATGCGGTAGGGCTGCAACACATACGAGCGGATCTGCGAGCCGAAGTTAATGTCGAGCTTGGAGTCTTCAAGCTTCTTGCTCTCCGCGCGTTTCTTTTCGAGTTCGTACTCGTAAAGCCGCGAGCGCATCATTTTCATCGCCTTTTCGCGGTTCGAGTGCTGCGAGCGCTCGTTCTGGCACTGCACCACGATGCCCGTGGGTAAGTGCGTCATGCGCACGGCAGAGTCGGTGGTGTTCACGTGCTGCCCGCCCTTGCCGCCCGATCTGTACGTATCGATGCGCAGATCTTCCAGCTTCAAATCCACGTGGATGGTTTCATCGATCTCCGGCGACACATACACCGACGCAAACGACGTGTGCCGCCGCTTGGCGTTGTCGAAGGGCGAGATGCGGACCAGCCGGTGCACGCCGCTTTCGCCGGCCAGCATGCCAAAGGCGTTCTCGCCAATGATGGTGAAGGTGGCAGACTTGATGCCGGCCTCTTCGCCCTGGTAATCGTTCATCTCGGTTTTGAAGCCCTGCTGTTCGGCCCAGCGCAGATACATGCGCAGCAGCATCTCGGCCCAATCCTGGCTCTCCGTGCCGCCCGCGCCGGGATGCACAGTCACAATCGCATTCAGCCCGTCGGCCTCGCCGCTCAACATTGTCCGGGCTTCGAGTTCTTCCGTAAACGCGCCCAGCGCTTTGATCTCACGCTCCAGATCGGCGAGCACCTCTTCGCCCTCGCGCGCCAGTTCAAAGTAGGCCTCAACGTCGCCGGTGCGGCGAACAAGCTCCTCGTCGTCGCGAATGAGCGTTTCCAGCCGCTTGCGGTCGCGCATCAACGGCTGGCTTGCGGCCGGATCGGACCACAGCGCCGGATTGGCGAGCTTGGTTTCTATTTCAGAGAGTTCCCTGCGCAGCCGCGCCGGGTCAAAGATACTCCCGCAGGTCGCGCACCTGCGTGCGGACGGGAGCGTATGCGAATTCGAGATCGTTCAACGACATGAGATAATTATACCAATTTCACGCAGGGTAATTCTCCGTAGGATTCGATACTGCTTGAAAGGATTCTTGAGGCGAATGAAAGGAGCCAAAATGCAATTACGGGTAGCGTTCGTTTTGACGGCGTTGTTCATTCCAATCTGCGCCCCTGGGAGCGCGGAAAAGCCGACTTTTCCTCTCACTGTTCATGTGGAGTCGAGCGATTCGAGCGTCAGCTGCAATCCAGATTACACGTGCTACGGCCTGCAGAAATTGAACGTAACGATCGACGGCAAGAAGTACATCCTGGCGAGCGAAGACGCTGCGGTTGTGACTGGAATGGGCCAGTATATGGCCTATGTGCTGAAAAACGGGGATTATCGCGCGCGGATCGTCAAGGAAGACACGAATGATGCCGGGGAATATCACCGCGTGATCGAGTTGCAAACCGCTTCCGGAGCGAAGATACGGTACACGGTAGTCGGCGAAGGAGCGAACTGAGGTGCACTGCACGGGTTGTGCTGCGCATGCGAGAAGAAACCGCGCCGGGTTCCGCACACATGCGGACCATCATCGCGCCGATCCGCGGCCAATCCTCATCAGAGCAAATCCAGCGCCGGCCAGAGACGCCACCACGCACACCCACGCAAACACGTCGCCGTGCGCGCTGTAGAACGTGATGTCGTCGCGAAAACCGTATTCGGCGGGCAGCGCGCCTGTCTGGTGGCGGGGAATGCTCTCTCGCACGCGCCCGTAAGGATCGATCACCGCCGTAACACCCGTATTCGTGTCCCTCAACAGCCAGCGGCGGTTCTCGATGGCCCTCATCCGCGCCATGTTCAGGTGCTGCCAGGGGGCGCTGGTGTCGCCGTACCATCCGTCGTCGCTGATGTTGACCAGCACCTCGGCGCCCAGGCGCGCGAACTGGCGCACCTCGTCGGCAAAGACCGCCTCGTAGCAGATGAAAACACCGTAGCGATGGCGTTCGCCGTTCTGTGTATCGAGCAGAAATGTCTTGCGCTCAGTGCCGCGCGAAAAAGTCGAAACCCTCCCGGTGAGCTTGTGGGCGAACTTGATCAGATTCTGGAAGGGAATGTACTCGCCGAAGGGGACGAGGTGGATTTTGTCGTAGCGGCCGATGATTTGCCCACTCGCGTTCGTGATGATCGCCGAGTTGTAATAGCGCCACTCCTGCGACAGATCATCTTTGTCCCAGCCGATGCCGCCCACCACCAGCGGCGCTTGCACAGTGCCGGCAATGGTCACAAGCGCCTTTTCGAATCGCGGGTCTGTCTGGTCGAAGGGTGCGGGCGATTCCGGCCAGACCACGAGATCGGGATGAGCAGGGTACGGAGGGCAGATAATCTCGCCCGTCTGCGCTCCGGTCTGCGGAATCCCTGCGATGTAGCTGTTGCACGTCTCGCCCGCCAGGCGCGCGAATTCAGCTATCTGGTTGTCCCATGCCGGCCCTTGCCAGTTGTTGGCGGAGCCCACGTCGAGATTAGGCTGAATGAGAACGGCGGTTGCGGTGGGCGCAGGTTTGGGCGGCGCAACAAAAACACCGCAGAAACCGGAGATCAGCAGAATTGCTCCGCAACCGGCCCATGACCAGCGGCCTGCCCAGCTTCCTGCAAGTCGGCTTTTGAGCTCGCTTCCCAGTAGCAAACCTCCGGCGAGAAGCGCGTTCGCTGCCACCAGGACAAAACTGATCCCATACACTCCTGTCCACGGCGCAAGCTGGTTCACCAGTGCGTTGTCCACCTGCGAATAGCCGAGTTGGTCCCAGGGAACGCTGGTGATGCGGGCGGCGGCTAGCTCCAGCGCGCTCCAAAGGATGGGCGCAAATGCGAGGGCGAGCCGCGCGGAGCCGGTGGCGCGCCGCACCAGCGCAACGCCGAATCCGAAGACGCCGAAGTAGAGGCCCAGCACCAGGCTGTACCCGATGAGCAGCAGCGTGGGCGCCATCGGCGGCATATCGCCGTAGTGCATCATCGTGTCGCGAACCCAGTAGCAGTTGCCCATGTACCACAGGAAGCCGCAGAGATAAGCGATGAAAAAGGCGCCTGGAAGCGACAACTCGGGGTGCCCCATCCTTACCGTTGTCGTCCTGGGCGAGTCCGCTGCGGCGGATGCGTCGAAGGACCCGCTTCTTGAACCTTTGCGGCCAGGGCGGGAAAGCAACGCCCACAAAAGCGGCACGAGCGCGAACCAGGCAAAGACAGAACGCCAGGGCGGCATCGGGCCGGCAAGCGGGAACGGCAACTCGATCAGGACAGCGGAAAGCACCGCTGCGGCCCACAGCCTCCATGACGGTGACAAGTGCATACTGCGCAGAGTGTAAAACATTAGAGCCTGTCTTTAACTTCGCGTGGCCTGCGCTGGGCGCGGGAAAGTTAATGGCCGGCTCTGGGATGGGTTAAAATCGCAGCATGTCGTTGGCCATAGCTGCAATTCGAATTTTGGAGGCGATGTTCTTTCTCGGCCTGGTCGGATCGGCGGTGGTCGTACTGATCAGCTTTTTCGAGGACGGGAAAGAGCTGTTCGGCAAGGATTAGGGCCTGCTCACACCGCCCGGGTAGTGCGAAGAGGCCTTGGCTTGTTTGCCCCGCAGTGGCCTTCACCGCCGCACACAGGTTATTGAGCCAACTTCTTCCATGCAGATCCGTTGGCTCCCTCTGCGACAATCCCTCCGTTTCGGTGGAAAATGCGATCTTCGCCTGGCATTTGGCGCCCTAAGCGCGCTTGCGCGTGGTGTTGCGCCAGAGATGAGTTCGCCGTTAGGTAGTGGGCCAGTTTGAAGCTGTCTTGAAAGGGCACGGCTTCACAGCTTGCTGAAAAACTCGCCGTTTTGAAAGGGCACGAGTTTACTCGTGCCGCAAACCTCGCAAAATGAGCGCGGCTTCAGCCGCTGAGGGATGGTTGTCATCAAACTGACCGAGTACTCGCCCTTATTTCTCATTGACAGTGCATTCATTGAAAAGTAAACTCGTCGCAGAGCGGTGGTTTCGCTCCTTCGATTTTCAGGGTCTTCTTAGAGACTCTGGGCCACCGGCTGCCTCGCCGGAACCCTCGCGATGGCTTCTACCCGAACTACCGTTGCACCACCGAGCGACCGCGTAAGGCTTATCGTAGCCTCCTCGGTGATGCTCACCTTCATCTCTTTTTGGCGCGCGGCGGCCATTGTCCTCAACGATTTAGGCTCTTCGGCCTTCTACGCCGGCGGCATCGCTGAACAGGCGGTGGGAGCGGCTGCGCCCTGGTTCATCCTCGGCATCATGTTGTTCAGCTTTGCCGTTCGCGCGGTGTATGTCGAGAGCTGTTCGATGTTCACGCGCGGCGGCGTCTACCGCGTGGTGAAAGAAGCCTTGGGCGGCGGGTTCGCCAAGCTCAGCGTTTCGGCGCTGATGTTCGATTACATCCTCACGGGCCCGATCTCCGGCGTATCGGCGGGCCAATACGTTACAGGTCTGCTGAACGAAATTTTGCTGGTGGCGAACCAGAGCCACTGGCTGCCTCCGGCCCTGATGAACGCGCAAGGCCGGCCCGTCCAGTTCAATATGGACTACACCTCCGCGCTGGTGGGCGCGCTGGTCACGATCTATTACTGGTGGCAAAACATCAAGGGGATCGAGGAATCGAGCGACAAGGCGCTGCGGGTGATGCAGGTGACCACCGTCATGGTGATCATTCTGTTCGCCTGGGGCACCTACACCGTGTGGTTGCGCGGCGCTCAACTGCCTCCGTCGCCCATCCCTTCGCATCTCCATTTCAGCAATGATGCGGTCGGGTTCCTGCGCGGAAGGGGATTGCCGATCTTTGGCTTCTTCGGCATTCTCATGGCTTTCGGTCACTCCATCCTGGCCATGAGCGGCGAGGAGAGCCTGGCTCAGGTCAACCGTGAAATCGCGCATCCCAAGCTCAAGAATCTGAAGCGCGCGGCGATCGTCATCGCCATTTACAGCCTCATCTTCACCGGCGGCGGCACGCTCCTGGCTTCGATGCTGATTCCCGCCGGACCCCGAACCCACATCTACCAGGACAACCTGATCGCTGGCCTGGCCATGTACATGGCGGGGCCGCTGGTATGGCGCATTGCGTTTCGCATCTTTGTGGTCGTGGTCGGCTTCCTGATCCTTTCCGGCGCCATTAACACCTCTATCATCGGCTCGACCGGCGTGCTGATGCGCGTGGCCGAGGATGGCGTACTGACCGACTGGTTCCGTACGCCGCATCCGAGATTCGGCACCAGCTACCGCATCGTCAACCTGGTCTTCATCCTGCAAATGTTCACCATCATCGCCAGCCGCGGCAACATCATCATGCTGGGTGAGGCTTATGCCTTCGGTGTCATCTGGTCGTTCACATTCAACAACCTCGCCATGCTGGTTTTGCGCTGGCAGTACAAAGGCGAGCGCGGCTGGAAGGTTCCTCCCAATCTGCGCATCGGGAAGATCGAGATCCCCATCGGCCTGTTGTCGGTCTTCATGGTTCTGCTGGCCACGGCCACGGTGAATCTGTTCACCAAATCAGTCGCCACTGTGAGCGGCGTTGCATTTTCAGCGGTGTTCTTCGTCATCTTCACCATCTCCGAGCGGGAAAACCTGCGAAAACATGCCCGGACCGCAAAGGAGATGAAGGACCACTTCCAACTCGAGCACCAGGAAACGATTAGTCGCGAATCAGTAGCGATCCGCCCCGGTGGCGTAATCGTGACCATGCGCGATGCCGCCAATCCACAGGCTTTGAAATGGACTCTGGGACGCACCAGCACTGTGGAACGGGATGTTGTCGTGGTCAGCGTCCGCCTGATGGGCATGGGCGGGCCGGAGTATCTGAGTGCCGATCAGCAGAGCTTCAGCGACCACGAGCAGATGGTCTTCACTAAGGCGGTATCGGTAGCCGAGAGCTTCGGCAAGAAGGTGTCGCTCCTGGTAGTTCCGGCAGGAGACTTCTCCGCCGCGTTGGCCCAGACCGCTAACTCGCTCGAGGTGGAGTCCGTGGTTGCGGGAATATCGAGTACCATAACCGCCGAGGACCAGGCATTTCGCATGGGGCAGGCATGGGAGGCGCTGCCCGAGCCCAAGCGCCAATTCAACTTCTATGTCATCGGACCCGGCAGCGAAGTGAAAGTGTTTTACATCGGGCCGCACGCGCCTGCGCTCGGGCCCGAGGATGTGGAACTCGTCCACCGGCTATGGTTGAATATGCGGCGAGACCCGTCGGCTGGGGACCTGCATCACAGCGACATCATCACCTACGCGCTGACGCGGCTTGCCGGCCAGTATGCCCGCGAGAAGCAGGAGATCCTGCGAGACTTACGCAACTCGAGCGCTGCCAAATCGTCGCCCGCCACCCTGCGCTTGGGCGTTCAGGATTCGCATGGTCCCGGCGAAATCAAGGAATCGCCGCGCGCCATCAAGCAGACGCGGGATCAGTAAAGCAGCGAACCAGAGACAAAGGGAACGAGAAAGCCGAACGAGAAAACCTCTCTTGCTGAGGGCTGACGTCCTGTTGCACATTAGCGATTTCTCGCGGGAGACAAGCCATGACTGAACTTCCCCTCGCCGGCAAAGTGGCGATTGTGACGGGCGGCGGGCGCGGCCTGGGCCGGTCGATGGCGCGCGGGCTTGCGAGGGCCGGCGCCAAGGTCGTGCTGACAGCGGCGCGGAACCAGAATGAGCTGGATGTAATCGCGGTCGAAATCGCTGCCGAACAGGGCGAAGCGTCGGTCGCCACCATGCTGGCCGATGTCGCAGACCCCGCTGCCTGCGAGGCAGTAGTGGCTCTGGCGCTCGACCGCTTCGGCAAGCTCGACGTGCTGGTCAACAATGCCGGGCGCGGCATGAATCAAGTCAGCGAGAGATTCATGATCGAGCCGGCGCGTTTCTGGGAGATGCCCGCCGAGACCTGGCAAATGATGATCGCCACCAATGTCAACGGTCCGTTCCTGATGGCGCGCGCGGCCATGCCGCATTTCCTCAGGGCCGGCAAGGGCCGGATCGTGAACATCTCTTCCAACCGGCAGACCATGCGCCTCAAGGGCTTCACGCCTTACGGCCCGTCCAAAGCCGCCCTCGAATCCGCCACGATGATTTGGGCGCAGGACCTTGCCGGCACCGGCATCACCGTCAACACGCTTGCTCCGGGCGGCCCTACGGCGACCGGCATGCTTCCCGCCTTTATCCCGGACGAGCTGCGGGCGAGGCTGCTCGACCCGGACATCATCGTGCCGCCCCTCATCTGGCTGGCCTCCGACGCCTCAGACGGCGTGACGGGCAAGCACATCACCGCCGCCGGATGGAGCCTCACCGACAAGAAGATCGAGAATGCCGGGATATGAGCCGCCTTCTGAGGAGATGGGCTCCGGCAAAAATCAGCTTGCCGGCACCAGCACGGCTGACGGCTTGAATTGTCTTCCCTTGTTCCTTCGTTTCCTGTTTCACCTACGCCCTGAACTCTTCTCCCGGACTCCAGTTCACGACCTTCACCTGCGGCTCGACAAGAGCAGCCAGCTCTTCCGGCGTGCCTTTCAGCGGCGGGAATGTGCCGAAGTGAATGGGCAGAATCGTTTCCGGA
>JAJXXG010000709.1 GCA_021781255.1 Acidobacteriota bacterium | reverse complement strand
GGCCCTGTCCTCGAAAAACAACAACAAAAACAACCCCTTAGATGGGCAGCGGTAGACAGGTCACTCCATATCAGGGATAGCGAGTCGCAAGAGAAGCGGCACCATGCGAAATCCAAGCTGATTGAGGTGCTGAAGGGTACAGGAGAAAGCTGGGCCGAGTGGGTGGAATTCGTGCCTGAGAAGTTTTTGGCGGAAGGAGTTGCCCAGCTCGATGGACGGTCGAAGTCACGCTTCGAGATGGTTCTGGGCACGAAAGAGCACGAAATGCACCATCTTGGTCAGCTTACGGTTATCGAGCGAATGCTCGGTATTGTCCCTCACCTTACGCGAGTCAACTCGGAAGCGCAGGCCACTGAAGAGAAATCGGAGTAACAATTGACGAAAGGGAATCAATGAAACTCACTGACCGCACAATCTTGATTACAGGCGGCTCCGCAGGCATAGGTCTGGCATTTGCTCGCAAATTTCTTGAATTTGGCAACCAAGTCATCGTGACTGGTCGCCGTCAGTCGACGCTCGAACAGGTGAAGGCAAGCTACCCAAAGCTCCACACCATCCAGAGTGATGTAGCGGATCCCGCGCAGATCGCATCTCTTGCAAGCCGCGTAAAAGCGTCTTATCCAAAGCTCGATGTTCTGATGAACAACGCGGGCATCATGCTCCACAAAAACCTCGCGGTGCCAGCGGCTGACCTCGACGGATTCACAACTGAAGTGGACATCAATCTGGGCGGCGTGATCCGGATGACTTCTGCGTTCATTGACATTCTCACTGCCAACAAAGGCACCATCATCAACCTTTCGTCCGGGCTCGCTTTCGTACCTCTCTCTTCTGCGCCGATCTACTGTGCGACGAAGGCGGCAGTTCACTCCTACACCCAATCCCTGCGGTTTCAGTTGGAGCAGGCCGGCGTCGAGGTGATCGAACTCATGCCGCCAGCCGTGAGGACGGATCTCTCGGCCGATCTTCCCGAGGGAGGCCTCGTCTCATTGATATCCACGGATGAATTGTTGAAGCAGACCTTCTCAGCTTTCAGGAAGGGCAAGCTCGAGATTCGGCCGGGACAGGCCAATCTACTCGCCCTGATGCGGCGCCTGGCGCCTGGGTTCATGAACCGGCAGCTCTGGAACGCTTCCAAGAAATTGGTCCCGCTCGGAGTTTGATTGGCAGCCTACTGAAGGAGACAAGCTATGTCCGATACACCGATTGAAATCACCAAAACCTTTTTCGCGCACTGGAGCGCGGACCGCATGGAAGACGCACTTGCCATGCTCTCCGACGACGTGCTCTATGACAATGTGCCTGTGCCGTTCCCGAAGATCGTTGGTCGCGAGGGTGTCCGCAAGTTCCACGTCGATTTCGGGTTCGGCAAGGATTTCAGAGCCGAATTCAAGGTCGTTAACATCGCCGCCGCAGGCAATGTCGTGCTCAGCGAGCGGGTCGATGTCTTCTTTCACACCAGCGGCGGCACCATCACGCTGCCGGTTATGGGGGCGATCACTGTCAAGGATGGCATGATCACCGTCTGGCGCGACTATTTCGATCCAACCGACTTCGACCGCCAACTCAGCCAAATTAAGCGTTAGCTTCAGCGTCAGAGGTCGGAAAGAACTCGCTGTACTGATAAAGCACGCGCGTGCAGTACCCGCTTCAGTCACCACCGCAAGGGACGAGTGCAGCTAACGCGAAGACGTACTGACGATATGCACATAGTGTTTCCCCACAAAGGATCATCTGCAATGCAGAAGTTCATCAGAATCGGCTTTGTCCTCGCACTCGGCGCGAGTGTTACCGGATGCGCTGTCGGGCCAAACTACCAGCGCCCGTCGGTCAAGCTGCAGCCGTTTCACAACGCTCCCTCCATCGAGGCTCGTAATGCTTCCCTGCCGGCTCCGCCCCTCGACCAGTGGTGGACGGGCTTCCATGATCCTGAGCTGACGGGGATTGTGCAGCGAGCTCTGGACCAGAATCTCGACCTCGCTGCTGCGATGACGCGGGTGCAACAGGCGCGCGCGGCAGCACGTGGAGCAGGAGCGCAGCGCCTGCCTTCAGGAAGTCTCAGCGCCTCGACGACCACACTTTACCAGTCGACTGAGAGGATGACGGGCCGCCTCGCGTCGCACGTGCCCGGCTATAACCGCTCTCAGAACTACTACGATCTCGGACTCATGGCGAGTTGGGAAACCGATCTGTTCGGCGGTCTGAAAAAAGGAGCTGAAGCCGCTAGCGCCGAGGCCCAAGCGGCCGAGGCCCAGCGAATGGGAACCCGCATCACGGTGACCGCGGAAGCAGCTGATGCCTACATGCAGATACGGGGCGCGCAAGCGCGCTTGAGCTTCGCCAAAGGGCAGATCGCCACTGACAGCCATCTCGTCGAACTCGTGCAGCAGCGCAGGGATGCGGGCGTTGCTTCGGATCGTGAACTCGCACAGGCTCAAGCCGTGCTGTCGCAAGCGAAGGCGACGATTCCACTGCTCACAGTCGCTCTGGAGTCACAGCTGAACCGGCTGGACGTTCTGATGGGCGCGCAGCCCGGAGCCTACGCAGCGGAGTTGATGCCGGTCGCCGACATTCCCCAGGTACCGGAAATCTCCGGCTTCGGCACGCCCACGGATCTGTTACGCAGGAGACCCGACGTCATCGCTGCTGAACGAGAAGTCGCTGCCTCGAATGCTCGCATCGGCCAGGCCCTCGCCGAATACTATCCAAAGCTCTCGCTTTCGGGCATCGTCGGATCTGAAGCACTGGCACCTGCACACCTCTTCGAGCAACAGGGATTTCAGCCTGTCAGTGTCGTAGGCCTGCGCTGGAGACTCTTCGATTTCGGCCGTGTCGCGGCAGAAGTTCAGGAAGCACGAGGCGCTAATGCGGAAGCCCTGATCCAGTATCGAAGCTCTGTCCTTCACGCTGCCGAAGACGTCGAAGACGCCTTCAGTCTTCTCGTCGAATCGGAAAATCGCCGCAATGAAATCATGCGCGAAATTGATGAATTGCAGCGCGTGCACGATCGCTCGGAAGAGTCCTACGCCGCGGGTGTCATTCCGCTCACTGATGTGCTCGATGCGGACCGTCAATTGCTTGTCGCCAAGGACGACCTGGCGGTAGCCCGAGAGAGTGCGGCGCGGGCAGCAGTAGGCTCTTATCGCGCGCTCGGGGGCGGCTGGCTCCGATGATCGAAATCAACAAATTCAAGAAGGAACGGCTTATGAAAAAGATCAATCTCAGTTACTCTGCCCTGGTCATTCCCGCCCTCGTGGTCAGCCTGGCGGGTTGCAGTCACAAGCGGGAGTTAGACCCGAGGACAGAGCCCGAGTTGGTTCGCATCGTCGAAGTCGGCTCGTCATCCGGGACAGATCCTGCGTTCACGGGCGTTGTTTCGGCACGTGTCGAGAGCGATCTCGGTTTCCGGGTTCCCGGAAAGATCACGAAGCGCCTAGTCGATACGGGGCAGTTTGTCCGTGCTGGACAGTTGCTCATGACGATTGACCGGACCGACTATGTCCATGCCATCACAACGCGAGCGGAAACCGTCTCTGCGGCAAAGGCAAAGGCTGTGCAGGCATCGGCCGATGAGGCACGGTATCGCGGCCTGGTCAAGAGCGGCGCGGTTTCCGCTTCAATCTACGATCAGATCAAGGCCGCATCGGATGCGGCGCAAGCTGACCTTGCTGCCGCCGTGGCCCAGGAGCAGGTTGCGCGAGATGAGGAAGCTTACTCACAACTTGTTGCGGACGCCGACGGCGTGGTGATCGAGACCCTGGCCGAGCCGGGCCAAGTGGTAGCGGCCGGGCAGACCGTTGTGATGCTCGCGCATTCCGGCCCGCGAGAGGCAGCAGTGGACCTTCCCGAGACGTTAAGGCCGTCGCTTGGGTCGACCGCATTTGCAACGCTCTCTGGCAGCACGACCAGCGTTCCCGTTCGACTGCGGCAGCTTTCGAATGCTGCTGATCCGCAGACCCGCACCTATGAGGCACGCTATGTACTCGAAGGCGCTGCCGCAAACGCTCCATTGGGAGCAACCGTTACGGTCCATCTTTCCGGTAATGCAGGAACCGGCATATTGCAGATACCGGCCTCATCCATCATCGATCGAGGAAAGGGCCCGGGGGTCTGGGTGCTGAACCAGCCCGCGTCTACGGTGTCATTCCAGCCTGTACAGGTGCGCCAGCTCGACGAAGAATTGGCAACGATTAGCGGGACATTGCGCCCAGGACAAGAGGTCGTCGCTCTTGGAGTTCATCTCCTTCACGATGGCGAGCGTGTGCGGGTAGAGAGTAAAGGAGAAGTCCGATGAGCCAGCACCATGAGTCCGAACAGATCGCGGCGAAACAGTTTCTCAACCTGTCGGCTCTCGCAGTCCGCGAAAAAGCTATCACTCTGTTCTTGCTCATTGCGATTGCCGCAGCCGGCATCTTTGCCTTCCTGAAACTGGGACGCGCAGAAGATCCCAGCTTCACCATCAAAGTGTTCACCGTTTCAGCGGTATGGCCCGGAGCGACGGCACAGGAGATGCAGAATCTCGTTGCCGAGCCGCTCGAAAAGCGCATGCAGGAATTGCGCGACTACGATCGGGTAGAGACTTTTACGCGCCCCGGGTTGGCGCTGATGATGGTGAGCCTCAAGGACACTACGCGCCCACAAGACGTCCCGGAAGAGTTTTACCAGGCACGGAAAAAGCTGGGCGACGAAGCACACAACTTGCCTCAGGGCGTGTTCGGACCCTTCATCAACGATGAGTATTCGGATGTAACGTTCGCACTGTACTCGGTCGAGGCTCCAGGCCTTCCTCCTCGCCAGCTCACGCGGGAAGCAGAAACCCTTCGGCAGCGGATTCTTCAGGTCCCGGGTGTAAAGAAGATTGACATCGTAGGAGAACGGCCGGAACGCATCTTTGTCGAGTTCTCGTACCCGCGGCTCGCGACGCTTGGAGTAAGCGCACGAGATATTTTCGACGCGCTGGTTCGCGAAAATGCGGTCACTCCTTCCGGATCGATCGATACGAAAGCCCAGCAGGTATATATTCGCCTGGATGGAGCGCTCGACGATCTAGAGAAGATTCGGGACACGCCGATTGTCGCAGGCGGGCGCACTCTTAAGCTCTCAGACGTTGCCGATGTGAAGCGCGGATACGAAGATCCCGCAACCCTCCTTATTCGTCATAATGGCCAACCGGCCTTGCTTCTCAGCATTGTGATGAAAGAGGGCTGGAACGGCCTGGACCTTGGCAAGGCCCTTGTGGCCGAACAGAAGAATATTTCCGCTGATCTTTCTGTAGGTATCACCTTCAGCAAGGTGACGGATCAGGCAGTGAACATCCGCGAAGCAGTGGATGAGTTCATGCTGAAGTTCTTTGTGGCTCTTGCAGTCGTCATGATCGTTAGCTTCATCAGCCTTGGTTGGCGCGAAGGACTCGTTGTAGCAGCAGCTGTTCCGCTGACCTTGGCAGGCGTCTTCGTCGTCATGCTCGCTACCGGAAGGGTATTCGATCGCATCACGCTCGGCGCGCTGATCCTGGGCCTTGGGCTTTTGGTAGATGACGCGATCATCTCCATCGAGATCATGGTGGTCAAAATGGAGGAAGGATGGGACCGTGTCCGGGCCGCCGGATATGCATGGAGTCACACTGCTGCACCAATGTTGGCAGGCACACTCGTCACTGTAATTGGTCTCATGCCGGTCGGATTCGCGCGATCGACTGCCGGCGAGTATGCGGGAAATATCTTCTGGGTAGTGGGTTTTGCGCTGCTCGCCTCATGGATAGTCGCCGTAACCTTCACTCCCTTTCTTGGTGTGCAGATGCTGCCCGAGATCAAGGCTCTGCCCGGCGGCCATGCCGCGATTTATGCAACGCTCGGCTACGAGAAGCTGCGCCGCGTCATCGCCTGGGCAGTACGCCGGAAGGCTCTGGTCGCATGCATCGTTGTAGGCATCTTTATTGCCTCCGTTGCCGGCATGGGACTCGTCAAGCAGCAGTTCTTTCCACAATCCGATCGTCCTGAACTCCTGGTAGAGGTGACGCTGCCTCAAGGCACGAGCATAGAAACAACCAACGCAACTTCGAAGAAAGTAGAAGACTGGCTGCGGCAACAGCCCGAAGCGAAGATTGTCACAGCCTACATTGGGGCCGGGGCTCCGCGCTTCTTCTTTTCGTACAATCCAGAACTTCCGAACCCAAATTTCGCCAAAATCGTTGTTCTCACTGCAAGCGAGGAGGATCGTGATCGCCTCAAGCTCAGGCTGCGTGAAAGGATTGAGCAGGGGCTTGCGCCGGAAGCCCGCGTACGCGCTTCGCAGCTTGTATTTGGGCCATATTCACCCTGGCCGGTAGCATTTCGCGTCATGGGTCCGGACTTGAATATGGACCGCGCCATTGCAGCCAAGGTACAGGCCGCAATGCTGGCAAATCCCCACACTCGGCAAGTGAATCTGGATTGGGGCGAGCGCGCGCCAACTGTGCATTTTGTGCTCGACCAGACTCGGCTCCAACTGATCGGCCTTTCATCCCATGATGCCGCCGAACAGATCCAATTCCTTCTCACCGGTGCGCCAGTGACGCAGGTTCGTGAAGACATTCGAACCGTTGATGTGGTTGCTCGAAGTGCCGGAACAGACCGTTTCGATCCCACAAAGTTGAACGACATGACTTTGATGAATCGCTCGGGGAAGGCTATTCCACTGAGTCAGGTCGGCCACATCGAGATCCGCCCCGAAGAGCCGATCCTCAAGCGTCGTGATCGCTTGCCGACGATTACGGTGGAAAGTGACATCGACGAATCCCTTCAACCTCCACAGGTCTCTCAAGAAATTCAAAAGGCGATTCAGCCGATCATCGCAAGCCTGCCCGAGGGCTACAAGATCGAAATGGGTGGCAATATAGAAGAAGCTGGAAAAGCGAATAGGGCCCTGGCGACGGTATTTCCCGTGATGATCGTGCTGATGCTCACGGTGATCATCTTCCAGGTTCGGTCATTTTCGGCGATGTTCATGGTGGTCCTCACAGCGCCTCTCGGTCTCGCCGGCGTCGTCCCGACATTGCTTCTCTTTCATCAGCCATTTGGGTTCAATGCGATTCTTGGCTTGATCGCATTAGCTGGCATCCTGATGCGCAATACGCTGATCCTGATCGGTCAAATCAAAACAAACCAGGAGGAAGGACTTGATAGCTATCGTGCTGTCGTGGAAGCGACGGTACAGCGATCGCGCCCGGTAATCCTCACTGCCCTTGCAGCCGTGTTGGCCTTTATTCCTCTGACTTTCTCTGTCTTCTGGGGGTCGATGGCATACACACTGATTGGCGGGACCGCTGTGGGTACAGTGCTGACGCTCGTATTCTTGCCTGCACTCTATTCAATCTGGTTCGGGGTAAAGCCGACAGCGGTGCCTAGCGGGAGTTTACTGTGGGCTGTGAGGTCTGGCTTTAGATATGGAAGCTAGAGCATTTTCTTTAATAGTGTAGACTTGTTTTGGCGAGACTCTGCGGCGAGTGAATCGATGGCGAAGCCATATGGGGATGACCTGCGCCGTAAGTTTCTGTGGGCCTACGATCAAGGCGAGGAGACGCTGGGGGAACTTGCGGATCGTTTCCTGGTGAGCGTGGGCTGGGCGAAGAAGATTTCCGCACAGCGGAACCGCAATGGGAAGGCCGAGCGCGTGCCGCACCAACCCGGGCGTAAGTGGCGGGCCGGCGCCGAGGCACAGCGTCAGGTGATGGATTGGGTGGCATCGCAGCCCGATCTGACGCTGGCCCAACTGCAGGCCAAGTTGCACAGTGAGGCTGGCGTGTCGCTCAGCTTGGGACGGATCTGGCACCTGCTGAAGAAGTTGGGTCTGCGGCTGAAAAAAAGTCACTCCACGCGGTCGAGCGGGACAGCGAAGCCAACCGCGCGCGCCGCGAAGAGTTCGCAGCGCGCATCCAGTCGATCTCACCGGAGCGGCTGATTTTCCTGGACGAGAGTGGCGTCACGGCCTCGATGACGCGGCTCTATGCGCGGGGCCTGGGAGGAAGACGCCTCCATGAGGCGACGCCTGGCGGCCACTGGAAGATCATGACCATTCTCGGCGCCATGAGCCTGAATGGCATGGTCGCAACCATGACCATCGAAGAGCCCACCGACACCGATATTTTTCTGGCCTACGTCGAACATCTGCTGTACCCGGTACTGAAACCCGGCGACGTGGTGGTGATGGACAACCTGAGCGTGCATAAGGCGCCAGCAGTGCGCGAATGGATCGAAAAAGCTGGCGCAGAGGTGCTCTATCTGCCGCCCTACTCTCCCGATCTGAACCCTATCGAGAAGGCCTGGGCAAAACTCAAACAACTGCTCCGCGCGGCCAAGGCGCGGACCAAAGAAACACTCGATCAGGCCATCACCGAGGCCCTGCCACACATCACTCCTGACAATGCAAGGGCTTGGTTCAGACTTGCTCTCGGTGGTCTACAGTAAAACAGAAAATGCTCTAAGATTCTGCATTTATGGTACTTGCGATCATAGCGTCGATCCATCTTGTGTATTACCCTTCTGAGACTGACAATAACCAAAGATAGCACGCTTTTTGCTTGACTGCGTGGGACATTGTGATGTATTGTATTACCCTGTATTGCGTCCCTCATCAAGAAGAAAAAAGCCAACACCATCTACTACTACGTCGTCGACAGCGCACGAGTCGACGGCAAGCCCCGCATCGTCCATCAGACTTACCTGGGCACCGCCGAAAGCGTCGCTCGGCTGGTTCAGGATCGAACCGCGCCGGTACCGCTGTCGGCCACTACGGTCGACTTTGGTCTGCCCGGCGCTCTGTGGCTGGCGGCGGAGAAATCGGGCGTCTTTTCTCTACTCCAGTCGCTCTGGC
The DNA here is from genome assembly GCA_021781255.1 of Acidobacteriota bacterium. The sequence continues at coordinate 813 of JAJXXG010000709.1, read as the reverse complement.
CTAAGCCCCGCTCCGGCCCTTCTCCGGCGCATTATCTGCTCCTGGCCGCCATCCACCGCATCTGCCAGCCAGGGCCGAAGACCGAAGTGGCCGACTGGTATCGGGACAGCATTCTGTCGTCGCTGTGGGGATTGGCTCCGGAACGATTCAGCTCCCAGGCTTTCTGGGATTGTTTTGATCGCATTGATACTGGCGAGTCGCTGCCTGCGGGTAAGCGCGATGAACTGGAAGAGGCCCAACTGCTACTGCTCGGTCTGTGGAAGGAAAAACAGCTGGTGATCCGCCGACTGCTGGCCTATGACACCACCAACTTCTACACCTACATTGCCAGTAACAACGAACGCAACAGTCTGGCGCAGCGAGGACACAACAAGCAGGGACGTCATAACCTGCGCCAAGTGGGACTGAGTTATGTTCTGGATGGTGACAGCGGACTCAGTCTTTGTCATCACCTGTATCGCGGCAACGTGGCAGACGCGGAGGAATTCCCCCAGGCATTGCATCGCATCGTGACTCTGCTGGAGCGCAACCAGATTGCACCGGACACCGTCACACTGGTGCTGGATAAAGGTTCGGCTGCTTTGGCCAACACCCTGGAGTTGGAACAGGCCGGGGTGGGATGGATCTCGGCGCTTCCCTGGAGTCAGGCACCGGCCGAGTTCCGCTCGTCGCAGCAACTGACTCCACTGAGCAGCCAGCAACCGGGTGTGTCGGCAGCCGCGGAAACCATGGTAGTTCACGGCAAACAGTACCGCTGCGTGGTCAAATACTCGGCCCCCTTTGCCGGCGAACAACTGCACAGTCTGACTACCA
>JAJXXG010000057.1 GCA_021781255.1 Acidobacteriota bacterium | reverse complement strand
GCCGTCGGCGGCGTAGTACGTGTCCTGGCGCGTGCCGGCCTGTGCGCGTGCCAGATACTCAAGCTGTGTGTGCTCGTAGTAGAGGCCAATGCCCGCGGAGACCTTGGTCTTTCCGTGGGCCTTTGCCGGCGAGTAAGTGGCGGCGAGGCGAGGCGCAAACTGAGGGCGGCGCACCACCTCATCCCAGTCAAAACGCAGGCCCGGCTCCAGCAGCAGATCCTTGTACACTTTCCAGCGATCCTGCAGGTACACACCGATCTCGACATTGTGGCGGGTGAATGAAGATGCCGCGGGAAAGACGCTGCGACGCAGCAGCGTGCCATCCTCGCGCAGGTAGTTCACTGGCGCGCGCGCAATGGATTCGCTGTACTCGATGTGTCCGAGGTCGATGCCGAGCTTGAGATTGTGGTCGCCCTCGCCGTGCAGAGTGGGCAAGTAAAGTGCGCCGTTGGCGGAGATGCGCCGCGAGTAGCTGGAGAGATTCTCAAAGTAGCTGCCATGCGAAAGCTCGGGCGTGAGTTGGAACGGGCTGTCGCCGTGGGGCTCGTAGCCGTCGTGGAAGCGCACCACGCCCACACCGAAGTCGATCAGCGCACCGTTATGGAAGCTGTGCTGATCGCGCAGGTACGGCAGCCATGCAATGGTGTTGCGCTTGGTCGTGCTCTGCTGCGGAACGAGCGAGGAGATGCCGTCGTAGGGCGAGTGATAGGCGTTGGCCAGCACGCCGGTGGAGAGGATGTTCGCCGGCGTCAGGTTGACCTGAAAGCGAAGCAGGTTGCTGCCGCGCAGCAGGTGGTTGGTGTCGGCTCCGCTGGGCAGCTCTGGAATGTAGTTGTTGTCGTACTCCAGCTCAAGCCCATCAAAGAACCATGCGCGGTTGCGCACCAGAGGACCGGAGAAGGTGACGCGCGGAACGAACTTGTCAAAGCGGATTCCGTTCAGGTCACGAAACGAGGGCACGAAGTTGGTTGCATTAAAACGGAAGGAGTTGTCGCCCATGCCGGTGTAGAAGGCCACAACGCCGCCCGTGGCGCGGCCAAACTCCACGGGATAGCGGGTCGTCTGCTGATCGATGGAGCGAACCGCATCGGCGCTGACGCGCATGGCCAGCTGGCCGCTGATGGGCGAGCGGATATCGAATCCATCGAGCATGTCGAGCGTGGCCCACGTCTCTGACCCTGCCACGTGCACCTGCCCGCTGGCATCCTGCACCACGCCGGGATAGAACGGCAGCAGATTGCGAATGTCGCGTGACGTGGGATACGGAATATTGATGATCTCCGGCATGTTCATCGTGAGCTTGTCCGAGGCCTGCTCGGTATCAATGCCGGGCACAGAGGCCGTTACACTCACGCGCTCGGTGACCATCTGCTCGTGATTAAGCACGACGCGGATCTCGCGCAGCTCCGGGTCGGACTCATTGACGACCGTCTCATAAAATCCGGGCCTGGCGATGCGCAGCCGATACGGCGCTGATCCACGCAAAAGATACCGCGTATGCCCGGAGTAGTCGGTGGCAACACGCAGCACAGGCTGCCCGGTCTCCTCCACCGTCACCTGCGCGCCTTCCACCGCCACGCCCGTCTCATCCACAACCGCGATGAGGACGGGCTCCTGCGCGGGCGGAGCCTGCCCGGCGGCCGCAACGGCAAAGCCAGGCAGCCATGCGGCCGCAAGAAGAACAGTGGTAATGCCCAGTCGCCTGAGAGCCAGCATCCATGGACCGCTGCCAGTGTTCATGATCTGCACCGGAAAAGCATGACACGGTTTTCGCTCGCGACTCAAATAACGCTAGTCCGCGAGATGAACGATCATTTTGCCGATGTTGCTGGCGCCGGAGTGCAGCAGGTCCAGCAGCGCCGCGGGTGCGGCATCAATGCCATGCACCACGGTTTCACGATGGATGAGCTTGCCGGACCTGAGCGCAGGCACCGCCTCTGCCAGAAACGCAGGCAGGTCCTTCAGAAAATCAGAGACGATAAAGCCCTCCAGGCGCAGACGCTTGCCGATCGCCAGCATCAGGTTGCGCGGGCCCGGCACGGGCGTGTTGTAGCCGGAGATGCCGCCGCACAGCGCCACGCGGCCGTGCGTGCGCAGCGCGTAGAGCGCGGCCTCCAGTTGAGGCCCGCCGGTGTTGTCAAAATACACATCGATGCCGTTGGGAGCGCCGGTCTTCAGCTGGTCCAGCGGATTGCCTTCCCGATAGTTGAACGCATACTCCACCTTGAGCACGTCGCGCAGGTAGGCCACCTTCTCCTCTGAGCTGGCGCTGGCCAGCACACGGCAGCCATGCAGCCGGGCCAGCTGGCACACGGCGCTGCCCACGGCTCCCGCGCCGCCAGAGACAAAAACCGTTTCGTCGCGCTTCAGGTTCGCAATGCGAAAAAGCCCAGCCCACGCGGTGAGCCCCGTAATGCCGAGTATGCCCAGGTAGGCGGAAGGCGGAGCCACGCCGACGTCCACAATCTGCAGATTGGCCGCGGGAGCCACGAAGGCCTCACGCCAGCCCAGAAAGCTTTGCACATAAGTGCCCACGGGCAGGCGCTTGTCCTGCGAGGCGACAACGCGACCCACCGCACCGCCCTCCAGCGGATGACCGATCTGAAACGGCGGCACGTAGGACTTGCTGTCATTCATCCGCCCGCGCATGTAAGGGTCCACAGACATGCAGACGTTGCGGACAAGAACTTCTCCTGGCCTGGGATCCGGAACCTCAACGGTGGCAAAAGCAAAGTTGTCGAGGGTTGGTTCTCCCTTGGGACGGCTGGCCAAACGCACTTCGCGGCTATGAGTCGGCATAAGAATCCGCTCAAGCATAGCGCGGGTTGAGCCCAGACCGCAAAAAGGCACCTGCGCCGGCTGCCCCGCATCCGGTCCACGGCGCAAGTTTGGCGCGATGAGCGCAACGTTTTAGCATGAAGGATAGGCCCTTTCGCCGGATGCACCGGCCATGCGGCCCTGCGCGCGGCAGCCAGGTGCCCCGCGGGCGGAAGTGGACGAGGACTGGCCCGGACGCGCCAGCAGACAGGAAGAACGGACGATGGCAAACAACGGAAAACCCGCGGTGGTGCTGCTGAGCGGCGGACTCGACTCCGCCACGGTGCTGGCCATTGCCCGCAGCCAGGGCTTTGCGGTGAGCGCCCTATCGTTCTCCTACGGGCAGCGGCACAGCCTGGAGCTGGAGGCCGCGCGCCGGGTGGCGCAGTCCATCGGAGTGGTAAACCATCGCGTGGCCAGCATTGATCTGCGCGTCTTTGGCGGCTCGGCGCTCACAGACGATATTGCTGTGCCCAAGGGACGCGCCATGGAAGAGATGGCGCACGGCATCCCGATTACCTACGTTCCGGCGCGCAACACGATCTTCCTGTCGTTTGCGCTGGCGTGGGCTGAGGTGCTGCAGTCGAGCGATATTTTTATCGGCGTGAATGCGCTGGATTACAGCGGTTATCCCGACTGCCGGCCAGAGTTTATTCATGCCTTCGAGGCAATGGCCAACCTGGCCACCAAGGCAGGCGTGGAGGGCCGCCAGCGGCTGAAGATTCATACACCCCTGATTGACCTGACCAAGGCGCAGATTATTCGCCGGGGCCTGGAGCTGGGTGTGGACTACAGCCTGACCAGCAGTTGCTACGACCCGGCCCCGGACGGCGCTGCGTGCGGCGAGTGCGACAGTTGCCTGCTGCGCCGGAAGGGCTTCCGGGAGAACGACATCCAGGACCCGCTGCCCTATCGCAGGACCGGCGGCAGGAAGCAGCCATGAGCTACACCGTCAAGGAGATCTTCTACACGCTGCAGGGCGAGGGCGCCCAGGCAGGCCGCGCCGCCGTGTTCTGCCGGTTTTCCGGCTGCAACCTGTGGTCCGGCCGCGAGGCCGACCGCTCCTCGGCCAAATGCCAGTTCTGCGACACCGACTTTATGAGCACCGACGGGCCGGGCGGCGGGCGCTTCAACACGTCCGACGACCTGGCCGCCGCGGTCGAAGCCCGCTGGCCCGCGGATACTCCGCCGGGCAGGCGGTTCGTGGTGTGCACGGGCGGCGAACCCCTGCTGCAACTGGACGCCGAACTCATCGCCGCCCTGCATCGCCGTGGCTTTGAGATTGCCGTGGAGACCAACGGGACGGTGAAGGCTCCCGAAGGCGTGGACTGGCTTTGCGTGAGTCCCAAGGCCGGCAACCCGCTGGTGCAGCGGAGCGGCGACGAGCTGAAGCTCGTCTATCCTCAGGCAGGCATCGATCCCGGCGACCTGGAGATGCTGCCCTTCCGGCACTTCTTCCTGCAGCCGATGGATGGCCCCGAAGTGGCCCGGAATACGCAGCTTGCGCTGCAATATTGCATGGCGCATCCGCAATGGCGGCTGAGCCTGCAGACCCACAAACTTTTAGGCATACCGTAAGGACTGGCCATGGAAATCTTCAAGGAGTTCTCAATTGAGTCGGCGCACTGGCTGCCCCACGTGCCGCCGGAGCACAAGTGCAGGCGCATGCACGGGCACAGTTTCCACATCCAGATTCACGTGCGCGGTCCGGTTGACCCGCATCTGGGCTGGGTGGTGGACTTTGCCGACATCCGCACGGCCTTCAAGGCGATTGAAGACCAGATCGACCATCGCTGCCTGAACGACGTGCCCGGGCTGGAGAACCCGACAAGCGAAAATCTGGCCCGCTGGCTGTGGCAAAAACTGCTCCCGGCGCTGCCCGCCCTCAGCAAAGTCGTGGTACGGGAGACCTGCACCAGCGGCTGCGTCTACCGCGGAGAGCTGGCAAGTTGAACGAACGGTAAAAATCCGCCAGCGCCGGCTACCGGCATCTGGCGCAATCGCATCGAAACAATCGATAGACCTTGCGCGCCGCAGTTGATCTCGATCCCCTCAGCCGATAGCATGGTAGGGTGCATATGATAGCGATCTCAGACTCGCAATCGACGGCTGCCCATCTGCCGGCCACTCAGGCGGGGGTAACCCGTCTCCGCGTAGGCCGCGTGTCCCGTCTTCGCCGTTTCATCGCTATTCTGTGTGCGGCTGCCATGCTGGTCCCCGTCTTCGCCTTCGCGGCGGAGGGTGGTGATCGCCGCAGCCGGGCCAACTTCCCTAACTCCGGCGACGGCACAACCTATCGCCCGGACGTGGGCTACGTCCTGCCGCCGTTGCCTGGCGGAACGTTGCGGGTGAGCGTACCGTTTATGGCTTCGGCTCCGCGCCTGGAGGACTTCGCCGCGGATGCGCCAACCTCGCCGCTGGTGCAGCGCATGCTGCGGATCTCCGACTTCATCGAGCGCTATCCCGACGACGGCTCCGCCACCACCGAGCCGACCGTTGCCTATCTCGGCTACACGCATGAGTTCCTCTACATCGCCTTCCGCTGCAAGGACGACGACCCCGGCGGCATTCGCGCCCACATGTTGCAGCGCGACTCGCTGAGCGACGACGACTTTGTAGAGGTGTTTCTGGACACCTTCCACGACAACCGCCGCGCCTTCGTCTTCAAGGTGAATCCGCTGGGGATTCAGGCCGATGCGCTCTACACGGAGCAGACCGGCTCCGACTACTCCTTCGATACCGTGTGGGACTCCTGGGGCCAGCGCACGCCCGACGGCTACGTAGTGCTGATGCGGATTCCCTTCGCCAGCCTGCGGTTTGATGCACAGTCCGACGGCGCGCCACGCACCTGGGGCGTACTGCTGCGACGCACCATCTCGCGCAAGAACGAGTCCGCCTACTGGCCGCAGGTGAAGCACGAGGTGGCCGGGCAGCTCACGCAGGAGGCGGAGGCACAGGGCTTCCAGAACATCGAGCGTGGCAGGAACTGGCAGTTTGAGCCCTACGGACTGGCCCACAACTACCGGCAGCTGAACACCGTGAACCCGGTCAATCCTTTCTTCAACGATAAGAAACTGCAGGGATACACGGGGTTGGACACCAAGGCCGTGCTGCATAACAGCCTTGTGCTCGACATGACCTTCAACCCGGACTTCAGCCAGATTGGCATCAACAATCCCGCGCCGCCCAATCAGCGCTTCCAGTATTACTACCCGGAGCTGCGGCCCTTTTTCATTGAGAATGCCAGCTACTTTCAAACGCCGGTAAATCTCTACTACACGCCCAACATCGTGATGCCGCAGTTTGGCCAGCGGCTGACGGGCAAAGTGGGCGACTACGCCCTGGGCCTGCTCAGCGTGGACGATCGCAACCCCGGCCTGCAGGTTCCTCCCGGCACGGCAGGCTACGGATCGCGCTCGCATTTCTACGTTGCCCGCGTCAACCGCGACATCGGCAGCCAGTCCAACGTGGGCGTGATCTTTGCCGACCACGAGTACCTGAACTCCTTCAACCGCAATGGCGGTGTGGATTACCGCGTGCGGCTGGCCGAGCGTTGGACCATCGCAGGCCAGGGAGTCACATCGGAGACATTCGACACAGGGAACGCGTGGCACAGTGGGCAGGCCTGGAGGCAGAGCGTAAGCTATGCCGATCTGCATAGCTCGTTCTGGTTCAGCTACGGCGACACGGCGGCCGGCTACCAGACGCAGACCGGCTTCTTTACGCGCCCTGATGTACGCGCCCCCCGCGGACGCTTCGCCTATACCTTCCGCCCCGCGCACGGTCCGCTGCTCTCGCATGGGTTCGGCATTTATATGGAGCGGCTCTGGGACCACACATCGCTGCCGCTGGACTTCTACTTCAATCCTTCGTACAGCTTCAACTTCAAGCACCGCACCAGCCTTTCCTTCTGGGCAGACCTTGGACAGGACCGGCTGCGGCCCAGCGACTACTCGACGCTGCCGGGCAATGTGGAGTACCACAGCCACCTTGCCGGAGCCAGCCTGTACACGTCGCCGGATCCCTCCCTCTCGCTCAGCCTCTCCGGATATGCCGGTCAGGTCATCAACTTTGCGCCGGTCAGTGGCGAGGGCCCGTCGCCGATTGACGTGGCATCGAACCACCTGAACCTGGAACTGAAGCCGGTTCAGCCGCTGGACCTGTTCAGCTCCTACGAGTTCGATCGCTTTACCGACCCCTCCACCGGCAACGTGGCCTATGACAACCACCAGTTGGTGGCCCGGTGGAATCTGCAGATGGACAAGGCATGGTCCCTGAACTTCATCGGCGAGTACCTGGCTACGCTGCCGAACAACACCTACACCAGCCTGGCCAACAATCGCGACGTCTACGGCAACGTGCTGCTCACCTATCTGCTGCATCCCGGCACGGCGTTCTACCTGGGCTATACCACGGACTACACCAACCTGAACTCCGACCTGTGCACGCGCGGCGCAGGCGGCACGTGCAATACGGTTGACCCCATCCTGCCCCGTACCAACTCTTCCCTGCTGAACGACCAGCGCATCTTCTACATGAAGATCAATCACCTGTTCCGGTTCTAGCGGCAGGCGGCTCCCGCATCTCCGCGGGAAACAGCGCTTTTCATGTTTCCCGCAGGTCTCTTCCGGCGCACCGCCCGCATATCCGCCGCGTTGCGGCAAATCGCCGTGCTCATCCGTTGCTGCTTGACGTAAAATGAGGCGGCATCCGGAATACGCTTTCACGGGCGCAAAAAACCGCCCGGCACCTTGCGCAGCTCCGGAGAGTCTGATTGCACCCTCAGGGATGGATGGAAATGAAACCACTGTTGAGCGCTCTTGCCGCACTCCCCTTGACTCTGCCGGCTCTTGTGGCGGGTCCGTTGATTGCCACCAGTCACGCCCAGGCCGTAACGGAAATCGGCGGGCAGAAGATTGTTACGCTCAAGCGCGCTGTCACCAGCCAGGCCCGGCCTGAGTTCACCAGCATCACGCTCGCTCCGGGACGCGGCATGGAGCTGATCCAGGTCACCGCCAACTTCCCCGGCAAGGGCAATGTGGACGTGCTCGCCTCGCCCGATCTGGCCGGCGCAAAAGAGATGCTGGACGGGAAGGACGACGCCTTCGGCGACCTGGGCTATCGGCTCGGCGCGGCTTTCCTCGTTCCCTATCCCAATCGCATTCGCGGCAAGCTGTCTGCGGACGGCAAGACGCTGACCACGTCGTGGGAGGGCCACTCCCTCACGCTGCCCGCCAATAACGTGGGCAAGAATCCCGGCGCCGAGCGCCACGCCATGCACGGACTCATTCTGAAGGCGAAGACCGACGACGTGCGCGTGAAGGATATCCCCGGCGGGCAGGAGGTCACCGGCGTGGTTCATGCGGGCGACTTCGGCGGCCACTGGTTCTCCAAGACCGATCTCGACTTCACCATTACGCTGACGGCCGAAGCCGTGGATGCCAGCATCGTGGCGCGCAACGTGGGCCATGCGGCAGAGCCCATCGCCATCGGCTGGCACCCCTACTTCAACCTGCCCTCCGGCGACCGCACCCAGGTGCGCATCCACATCCCCGGGGCCCAGCTGGCCCAGGTGGATAACTACGACAACGTCTTCCCCACGGGCAAGCTGCTGCCTGTCACCGGGCAGTATGATCTGCGCGCGGCGGGCGGCGTGCCGCTGGCCCAGAACTTCTATGACGACAACTGGAGCACGCTGGCCTGGAAGAAGGGCGCGGTCACCGTAAAGGTCATCGACCCGGCGGCGCACTACGGCGTAAAGATTGAGGGCATCTCACCCGAGATCAAGACCATCCAGATGTACGCCCCGCCCACGGCCAAGTTTGTCGCCATCGAAGATCAGTTCAACTTTGCCGACCCATTCGGCAAGGAGTGGGGCAAGATGGACACCGGCATGGTGACCCTGAAGCCGGGCGACAGCACCAAGTGGCACGTCCGTCTCCGCGTCTTCGTCCCGTAGGTCTTCCCACGCAAACGCAAAGCAAAAAGCAGGCCGGGGCACATGCCTCGGCCTGCTCTCTTTGCTCAACCTCTCGATTGCCCTTACTCTTCCGCCAGCTTCGTCAGGCGAATCGTCTTCCCCGTTCGCGCCGACTCTCGCGCCGCGTCCAGAATCTGCATGACGATCACGTTGGTGTCCAGCGCGGTCAGGTCGCCCCGGGGCACAAGCTGGCCGCGCAGCACCGCCGCCAAATAGCTCAGCGAGTTGTTCTGCGCGCCGGCCAGCGGCGCAGCCGTGCTCAGGCGCTCGTCGGTGTCCTGCTGGTGGCGCAGGCGCAACTGGTCCGCTCCCACGGTAATGGCGTATCCGGTCGCTCCGTAGACCTCCATATCCTTGCGGGAGAAGGGCCAGTTCCACGAGCCCATGATCACCGCCTGCGCATGCGGATAGGTCAGCACGATCGTTGCATCGTCGTCCACCCGGGGATAGAGCGCCGGCTTGTCGTGGTTCACCACCGCCGTCACCGTCTGCGGCGTCTCTCCACGCATCAGCCACGTCGTCAGATCAACGCCGTAGCAACCGAAGTCGTAGAGCGCTCCGGCGCCGTTCTGCGCCGGGTCCGTGAGCCAGCCCAGAAACTCCGGCGGCACGCCGATCTCCTGCGGACCCTGGTGGCCGTCGTGCACCACCACGCGCCGCAGTTCGCCCAGGCGGCCGCTCTCCAGCTCGTCGTAAGCAGCGCGATTGCTGGCGTACCAGGTGGTCTCGTAGTTCACCAGCACCTGAATATGGTGCTCGCGGGCAGTGCGGCGAATGGCCAGCGCATCGTCCAACGAGATGGTCAGCGGCTTCTCCACCATCGCGGAGACTCCGAACCGCGCAGCCGTCTCAATCACCTTGCGGTGGTCGGCAATGGAGGTGTACACCAGCACCG
>JAJXXG010000906.1 GCA_021781255.1 Acidobacteriota bacterium | reverse complement strand
AAGACTCTAGAAAGCGACACGAATATCTCTGGGGATGGATTCTGGGCGCTTCAGGCGCACGCAGATAAATTCGGGTGGCAGCCGATCTCGGCTCCGGTGAACAGTGCTTCGTATTCAAGGTGGGATGAGAGCGGCCAATGGTGGTCTCTCTTCTACGGTGGAGTCAACACACTTATCAACTCGGCGCATGAGATGCAGGCGCGCGCTGAACTCCTCCGTACGCACGCGTTTGTGATGGCGGGAATGCCTGTTCCGCCGCATCCGGTGCCCGCAGCTCCCGTGATCACATTCAAGGGCATCGGCCTGGTGGAATGGCACGGCGTGCCGGGTGCAGTTGTTTACAGCGTGCAGCGCCGCAAGGGTGGCTCGTCCCAGTGGGAAACGGTTTGTGATCGGCGCGCCACAGACGCCGACACACCCTGGGTGGACCAGGGAGCGAGGAACAGCTCGTTTGCCGATTTGTTTGCGACCAGATACCGCGTGATGGCATATAACGCCGATAACAAAGCCAGCGAGCCTTCGGCAGAGCGGTAACAACCCGGAGATTGGGACCAGGAACCGATGGCTGTGCACTCTTCCCCAACGACGAAAGGTCAGGCAAGCCAACAGGCGCTGCGGACGCCGACTGTCACAGGACGCCGCGCCTGGGTGGCCCTTGCAGTCTTATGCTGCGTCTACATCCTGAATTTCCTGTCGCGCCAGCTTCCAGCCATTCTGGCAAAGCCGATTCAGGAGGATCTTAAGGTCTCGGACGGCCAGCTCGGTTTGATAGGTGGATTCTACTTCGCGCTTTTCTATTGCTGCATCTCCATCCCGGTGGGATGGTTAGCCGACAAGACAAACCGGTCGCGCATCCTGTCCATCGCGTGCGCAATCTGGAGCCTGGCCACCATGTGCTGCGGGTTCGCCGCCAGCTATGCAGGATTCGCGTTCGCCTACATGACTGTCGGCTTCGGGGAAGCTGGCGGCGTTCCGCCCTCTTACTCAATCATCGCCGACTACTTCCCGCCTGGCCGCCGCGGGACAGCACTGGGGCTGTTCAACCTTGGTCCTGGGATTGGGGCCGCGTTGGGCATCGCATTCGGAGCTTCTATCGCTGCGGCTTTCAATTGGAGGTATGCCTTCTTTTTCCTCGGTGCAACTGGTATCTTGGCAGCGCTGGCGGTCCTTTTGCTGGTGCGAGAACCGCGTCGCGGCGGCCTGGATCGCTCTCCTGATCAACCTGATAAGAGCAGCTCCAGGTTCCGCGACACCGTGATCATGTTCTTCTCACGGCCTTCCCTCTTGTTGGCTGCTCTCGCCTCTGGCGCCACCCAGTTCATCACCTATGGACTTGGCAACTTCACAGTACTCTTCCTCATGCGGGAAAAGGGTATGGTGCTCAAGCAGGTCGCCAGCTGGTATTCCCTCGTTGTTCTGATCGGAATGAGCGGCAGTATGTTTGTGTCCGGCCGGTTAATTGACCGTTTCACACGAGCTTCAAAGCCTGCCTACGCCCTGATTCCCGCTGCGTCGCTCGCTCTCGCTGTTCCTCTCTATCTCGCCTTCGTGCGGACCCCCTCGTGGCCCATGGCTTTGCCGTTCCTTGTAGCGACCATATTTCTGAATTATTTCTATCTTTCCTCCGTGGTTACTTTTGTCCAGGAAGAAATGCGGCCGGACCAGCGTGTCATCTCAGGCGCTCTTTTGCTTCTGGTTATGAATTTCATCGGCCTCGGACTCGGCCCTACCTTCGTCGGCGCCGCCAGCGACTTCTTCCACGCGCACCATCCCCATCATTCGTTACAGATGGCCCTTTACGCCCTCGCGCCTTTCTACCTGATCGCTATCGCCCTCTTTCTGATGTTGGCGAGCGTACTTCGAAAAGAAAACTGCCCGGTTGGAGGAATGGCCCCATGAAGTTCCTTTCTCGCCTGCTCACCAGTTCCATTACGGCGTGCATCGCTTTTGCATCTTCGCAGTTCGCCCATTCGGCTCACGCTATGTCGAACACATCCCCAGGAAGCCATGGCCCGATCATTAACGCCCCTGCCGGCAAGGTGGAAGGATCCTTCGCGGGTGCCCTGCGCGTCTTCAAGGGCATTCCTTTTGCAGAGCCCCCCACAGGCTCACGGCGATGGCAACCTCCCGCTGCCATGCCGCGCTGGTCCGGCATCCGGAAGGCCATCGATTTCGGTACGGCCTGCCCCCAGCCACAGCCGCAATTGTCAAACATCTACACGCGCGATCCCATGCCCATGAGCGAGGATTGCCTGACACTCAACATTTGGGCGACTCGAAACGCACATAACGCGCCGGTCTTCTTCTGGATTTACGGAGGAGCACTAGTCGGGGGCGCGAGCAGAGAGCCTTTCTATGACGGCACTCGGCTCGCAGAGCAAGGCATCGTAATCGTCAGCATCAACTATCGGCTTGGCGTCCTGGGCTGGCTGGCGCATCCCGAGCTCAGCAAGGAGTCGCCGCTCGGAATCTCCGGCAATTATGGCCTGCTCGATCAAATTGAAGCCCTCAAATGGGTCAGGGATAACATCGGTGCCTTCGGGGGTGACCCCTCCAATGTCACCATCGCCGGCGAGTCCGCAGGGGCTCTGAGCGTGATGTACCTCATGATCTCGCCGCCCGCTCGAGGCTTGTTCGCCAAGGCGATCTTGGAGAGCGGATACATGATCTCAACGCCCGAACTGAAGAAGGCGAAATATGGCATGCCCTCTGCCGAAGAAAGCGGTGTGAAGCTCGCCCAGGCCCTGCATGCACCGAATATTGCTGCGATGCGGGCCATGGACGCCGATAAGCTCACTGAGGCAGCGACGAAGGCGGGATTCGCACCCTGGGGTGCGATTGATGGACATGTGCTCCCGCACCAACTCGTCGAAGTCTTCGAAAAGGGCGATCAGGCTCCCGTGCCACTACTCGCCGGATTCAACAGCGGCGAAATCCGTTCTTTGAGAATTCTGGCGCCACGCCCCCCAGCCACTCCGGAAAAGTACGAGAAGATCATTCGCGAGAGGTATCTGGATCTCGCAGGAGAATTCCTGCGGCTCTATCCCTCAACCAACATGGAGGAAAGCATCTTGGCCACCACGCGCGATGCACTTTATGGATGGACGGCCGTGCGGCTCGTCAAAAATCAGGGAGCCAAGGGGATCTCGTCGTTCCTCTATTTCTTTGACCACGGATACCCCGCCGAAGATGCCGCTGCCCTTCACGCCTTTCATGCAAGTGAGTTGCCCTCTGTCTTTGGGACCTTTGACGGCACGCCACCACTCTGGCCCAAGATTCCAAACACCGACAAAGAGAAAAGACTGTCCGACGCGATGATCGACTACTGGAGTTCGTTCGCGCGCTCTGGGGTCCCCACAGCTCAAGGCGAGGCCGCCTGGCCGCCATATGGATCAACGGGCGCATACATGAAGATTGCGGATGCACCACGCCCCTCAACTAACCTTTTACCCGGAATGTATGGGCTGAATGAAGAGGTCGTATGCAGGCGCCGGGCCAGCGGAAACGAGCCATGGAATTGGAATGTCGGTATAGCCTCGCCGATCCTCCCGCCTCAGCAACCGCAATGCAAGCAGTCACAGTAAACCATCAGAATTCAGACCATGGTTGACGCCCACTTCGTTCCAGCAGGTGCATGCGATTGGCACCAGATGTGCCTCTCCAAAAATGCTCGCGGAGATGACAATGTCGAAAACAACGCAAGGGCTCTCATTTGCTTCGGCCGTGCTGCTGGGTTTGGCAACCGTGGCGGTTGCCGCGCAGAGTCAGGCCACAATCACGGAGTCGCAAGGCAAGCTGGCAGGGCTGGTCGATACGCATGGTGTGCGGTCATTCAAAGGCATCCCTTATGCTCAACCACCAATTGGAAATAAGCGCTGGACCGCCCCGGTTGCCGCGAAACCATGGAAGGGTGTGCGCGATGCGCGGGATTTCGGAGCCAGTTGCTATGAGACGTCCTACTCGCCGCAGAGCCTCTTTTACATTCATCGACCGAAGCTTAGTGAGGACTGCTTATTCCTGAACGTATGGACGCCCCGTCATGCGCACAAACTGCCAGTCATCGTCTGGATTCATGGCGGCGGATTTGTCAGAGGCGGTAGCTGGGAACCGCAGTATGACGGTACGCATTTCGCAGAACATAAGGTCGCTTTCGTTTCGATCAATTACCGACTGGGTCCGCTCGGTTGGCTGGCATTGCCGGAACTGAGTGCAGAATCACCGCACGGCGTTTCAGGCAATTACGGCTTGCTCGATCAAATCGCCGCACTCAATTGGGTGAAGAACAACATTGCTGCCTTCGGCGGCGATCCCGGCAATGTCACCATCGATGGCGAGTCTGCCGGGGGCGTATGCATGGCCCTCTTGATGGTGAGTCCTCTGGCGCGCGGCCTTTTTCAAAAGGTGATTGGCGAAAGCCTCGGAATCCAATCCACTCCGGAATTGAAGCAGCCGAATCATGACCTGCCTTCTGCTGAGACCATCGGAACGGCATTCGAAAAATCGCTCGGCGCGGCAGACCTCAAATCCATGCGAGCCCTGGATGCCAAATTCGTGACTGAACACCCCGGATTCCGACTTGGTCCAAATGTGGATGGTTGGGCGCTCCCGGTTCAGATTGTTGATCTATTCGACCGCAAGCAACAGGCGATGGTGCCTGTCCTGATGGGCTTCAACCGCAACGAGATCTATCCCGTCCTCATGGGATTCATGCCGCACAATCTAACCAATTCTCGCACCGTGTACGAATCGGAAATCAGGAAGCGTTACGGTGATCTCGCCCCGGAGTTCCTGCGGCTTTATCCGGGCAGCAACATAAGAGCCAGCATGTTGGCAGCAAGGCGAGATGCGGTTTTCGGCTGGAGCGCCATGCGCATTGTGCGCGATCAGGCTGAAGCGGGAATCCATTCCTACCTCTATTTCTTCGATCATCCTTATCCCGCAGCGCAGGCGCGGGGACTGCATGCCTTCCATGGCAGCGAGCTGACGTATACCTTTGGCCACATTGGGAGCGACGCAGTATTGCCGCCGAATTGGCCGGTCCCCGTCGGACCCAGAGAGCAGGCCCTTTCGGATGCGATGATTGCCTACTGGACATCCTTCGCGCGGACCGGAGTTCCCAAAGCCCCCGGACAGGCGGACTGGCCGACCTTCGCGCCCAACAAGAGCTACATCGATTTCGTTGAGACACCGGTTCCATCGACCAGCCTCATGCCAGGGATGTTCGAACTCCAAGAAGAGATCGTCCGGCGGGCCAGACGCGCTGGCGATCAGCCTTGGCTGGGCGGTGTCGGACCAGAAGACGCCACACCTTCGCACAAGACGCCATCGCATTAATCCCGAAGACCCGGGACAAGAGGTGGATCGAGGTTCATGTCAACTGCTCTGCTGTACCCATCTCGTTGATTGTTGGTCGTATTACCGGCTACCGTCGCGTTACGAAGTAAGCAACATTCGGTGAAGAGACAGCGAAGCTGTTGCCCGCCTCGGGGGTATTTGGCTGTACTTTCGGGACGGAATCGGGCACCACAAGTCCGACATGGCGACTTCCCGTCAAGGTGGATCGTGGGATCCTGGGGCGTTTTTCGGGACCAATCCTGATTTTCTGGTGGAAAGCGAGTTCGTTGAGTGGTTTGGCCTGTCGTCAGCAACTGAGAATTCAGTGAGTACGTTTGGCCTCCTTCAAGCGTCCCGAGCGTACGGTCCAAAGTTCGCCTTCGATATTAGAAGCGAGGCCGTATCCTGGCAATTTGCTAGGGAACGGAACGCAGTACCTTGATTGGGTCCGCCGAGGCGGCGCGAACCGCGGGCACGGCAGAAGCAATGAAGGCAATGCAAATCATGAGGAAGATACTTCCGATGTAGATCCAAGGGTCAGTGGGGCTGACGCTAAACAGATAAGAGCGAATCACCTGAGAAGTCGCAAGCGAAGCCAGAGCCCCTAGTGTGCTACCCACAAGCGCCAACCTCACTCCCGAATGAAGCACGAGCTTTACAATGCCTTCGCGTTGCGCACCAAGCGCCATGCGGATGGCAATCTCCTGAGCCCGCAATGTGACCGAGAAAGACACAACTGCATAAATGCCTGTGAGCGCAAGAATAAGGGCGGCGAGCGCAAAGGAGCCGATCAACTCTGTCATGATGCGGCGCGGAGCCTCAGTGGTGGAGACAACGTCCGCCATGGAACGCACCTGGTCGAGCGCAAGCTGCGGATCAATTTCCGCGACGGTGAGACGAACGGTTCCGATGATCTCCTCGGGAGGTATTGCCGCGCGTACAACGATGGAGCCGCCGGCTGGAATGACGCGGGATTGCGGCAATGCGGATCCATAGAGAATAGCTGGTTGCAGAGCCGGTGCGTACCACTGGTCATTGGCTTTTTGATCGCGCGAACCGATCCGCGTGTCGCCAACAATTCCTACCACTGTAGCCCAGGGCAGGTTTTTCTTAGGGTTGCCCACGTGCATTCGCTTGCCGATAGGGTTCTGTCCTGGCCATGAGTGTTGAGCCATGGACTGGCTCACAATGATGACCAGAGGAGAATCCGCACGGTCTTCGTCCGTAAAGGTGCGCCCCGCAATCAGGGGAATGCCGAGCGCCCGGAAGTAGTTTCCGTATATGGCCCCGAATGCCGCGAATTTCAGTTTCCAACCTTCAGTAGATTGCCCCTCAACCGTATAGGCGGCCATGCCCGAATTGCCGGAGGATGGAAGAGTATTGCCAAGCCCTCCAGCGAGAATGCCGGGTTTCTTCGACAACTGCTCGATCAGATCTCGATTGAATCTCTCCACAGAGGCATCGGTGGCGTATTGCTGCTGGGGGAGCCGATAGCCGGCCACCAGCACATTCTGCGGTTGAAATCCAGGGTCGACGGAAAGCATCTTCTGATAGCTGCGCACGAAAGCCAATGAGGCGATGAGTAAAACAAGTGCGACCGCAATCTCCATGACGACAAGCACTGAACGGAGCCGCGCGTGACCTACTGCGCCTGTAGTCGTGGCTACGGTATCTTTGAGGCCTGCGATCAGATCAGTTCGCA
Organism: Acidobacteriota bacterium; assembly: GCA_021781255.1. The sequence continues at coordinate 2,681 of JAJXXG010000906.1, read as the reverse complement.
AAGCTACAAATGCGGGTACGAGGCTGGCGAGAACTCCGACGGTAATTGCGATACCCAGCGTGAAGAGCGCTACCGGAACATCGATCGATATGGAATCGATAAGCGGCATGGATTCCGCGAGCGAGTGCGAGGCAATGCGGATTGCAACCCCTGCAAAAATCAAACCAAGCAATCCGCCGCTTAGGCTCAAGATAAGTCCTTCCAGAACAGTGTCTCGAAGGATCGCACTGGAACGGGCGCCGAGCGCGAGGCGAACCGCGTATTCGCGATGATAGCGGACTGCTCGCACGAGCATGAGGATTGTGACGTTGGCACAGACGATCAAGAGGACCACAGAGACGGCGATCGACAACACGCGAAGGAGCGGTCTGGTGTTGCCGGTAAGTACCTCGCTTAGCAGTTGGACATCGCCGCGGATGTGAATCTTGGACATCGACGGTGGAAAACTGCTCATGATTTGCCGCGAAACTCGATCCGCATCCTGTGCAGCCTGCGAAAGGGAGACGCCGTCTTTTAGGCGCGCGACCATCTGATATCCCCAAAAACCAGCCTCTTCCTCGGACAACTCCTCGGGGGTGAGACTCATGGGAACCCATAATTGCGACTGATTCAGTCGACCCACCTGGAGCGGGAATTCGAAATCGCGGGGCATCACACCGATGATGGTGTAAGGCTTGCGATCCAGTTCGATGGTGGCTCCCACGACGCGCGGATCGCGATGATACCGGTTTGTCCACAGAGCATAACTGATGACAGCGTCCTGTGCTCGCGCATCTTCTTCCTGCTGCGAGAAGACGCGACCGAGCAAAGGCTCCACTCCGACGGTCGGAAAGACGCCGGATGTCAGGCGCGCCGCAGGGAGGTTTTCAGGGGAAGGACCATCAGAGAGTACAAAATTGGCTCCTGTGAAGGCGCCGGTGGACGAGAAAGCTTGAGCTTCAGTCGAATAGGCCCTGATATCTCGCGCCGTAATCCCGATCCCCGAATTTTCCCCGACATGTTCACCCAATTGCACCAGGCGGCCAGGGTCCAGAAACGGAAGCGGTCGTAAAAGGATTCCTTCGATGAGGGAGAAAATTGTCGTTGTCGCACCGATGCCCAAAGCCAGCATCAGGGTAACGGTGAAAAAGAACTTACGCGCTTTTGCGAGGCGCCGTGCGGCGTGTCGAAGGTCATTGATCCAGAAGCCCATGAAATTCTCCTGCTGGCCTTACGTATGGACAAACCGCAATTGTAAAAGTCTTCGAATATGTCAAACAGTCTTTGTTCTCTCTTGCTCCCAGACAGTGGGGCCAGTAGGTATTTGATGATACAACTCATTCGCCGCAAAGTGGTGGAAAGGTGCATTATCGCCAATGCACTCATCGACGTTCTGGCTTTGAGGATCGAAGAGCTGTTCACATGTCCGTAGAACGGCCTATCCGCCTTTTTGGAGTAATCAGAATTATCATTCGCCAAGTTGCCACGCCGGATCACCTCTGCGTCGGCAGGCTGCACGCAGTGAGTATCGAGTCTTCGGTGATGTTCATTCATCGGTCCCCTAGCTCCTCGCTCGATGTTTGATGGGCAGTCAGGAAAACCGCTCGCGAAAGGTGGCCAACATAGTGTTATCGAGTGTGCCGTAAACTGTGCCGTGCCCCTGCGATCTCAAATCTGTCAAATCAATGTTTTAGCTCACCATACTCCAGTGCTTCCGTGCGGGCCTATTCTGAAGGCAAGTTCTTGATTCTATGATGGTGGTCCCCAGCTGCCGGAGCTCCGACTTACTAATCGGGCATCCGCCAACCCCGGGCCGGGTGATGGAGAGTTTCGCGACTTTGTGGCGCGTCCGGTGTGCAAGCGGTGTGCCGGGAAAGTGGAAGGCCACGCAGGCGGAAAGCGGCCGGGAAGCTTTCTCCGGTCAGTTCCGAGAGGAACCCGACGTTTACACTGCGGGAGCTGAACCTGATCTTCACGGAGATGCAGCGGGCGCTGGCCCGCGGCCGGTCGGTGGAGTTTCCCCTGGGCAAGCTGACGCGGGTACGCGATCATTTCAGCAAGTACTGGAACGCCTTGGCTGACTGTCCTGCGGAGCGTCCGGAGTAGACGGTGGAGTGGGAGCTAGACGAGTCGGTCGAGCGGGAGTTGAACGGCTGGGAGGCGCCGCAAAAGACCCCGAAGCGGGCTCCGGGGACTGGGAAGTAAAAGACGACTTTCGGTGAAAATCGGGGAAGTGCTTATAATAGAGCGGGGCTGGCGACCCGGAAATTGGTCAATAACTATCAATCGATTCGTGGGGATGTGTGCATCCCCCGCCTTTTTACCTCTTTTTCCCGACCAGAACTTTCAGTCGTCTATCCGCGGAGAAATGCACCTTTTCTGTGCCCATTTCCGCCGTCCCCGGACGGCCTCCCCGGGCCGGGAGGGGCGCGGGGCTGATCCCGGATAATCCTCTCTCTCCCACCGACGTCGCCCCGGGTACCTGTCCAATTACTGACGCAGGACGCCGGACTGCGCGTGAGAACCGGACCGGAGACGCCGGATGCCGCGGGCCGGCCTCCCCCGCCCGCGCGCGGGAGGTGTATGTGCTGCGGCGGAGGGGAGACACCTGGTCAGCTCCATCTCCATCCTCTGCCGCACCTGCTCGGCGATCTGCTCGTACTCGGCCAGCATCTCCGGGCTGTCCCGGGCACGGTGACGGA
>JAJXXG010001202.1 GCA_021781255.1 Acidobacteriota bacterium | reverse complement strand
GATGCGCCAGCCAATACCAGACGAAGGGCAGCCGGTTGTAGTCGTGCGGAAAGCGCTGACCCAGGAAGCGCAGAAAGTGCTCGTTGATGAAATAGAAGTACCAGAAGCCGTGTACGTTGCCCGGCGTGGGATGGTTTCCCACCGGGTTCCCCTGGTCGGGATTGGCCAGGCCGGCGAGGATGTGCCACGGCGCGGCAATCGCAAGATAAAGCAGCAGGCCTGTGAACGGCTTGAACTGCTGCCAGCGCCGCCACTGGCCGCTCAGCAGCAGCAGCGGAATGGCCGCCCCCAGAAAGAAGACCGGTGCAATCAGCCCCTTGGTCAGCGTAGCCAGCGCCAGCACAGCCCACATCCCATAGAAGCGCGCAGGCCGGTGCGACTCCATCCCGGTGAGGAAGCAGTAGAGGGCCAGCAGAAACAGAAAGCTCAGCAGCGCCTCGGGAATGGAAAACCGCGTGAACAGAAACGGCCCGACGGATGTGAGCACGCCCAGCGCGGCGTAGAATCCCGCGCGGTCTCCCCAGGCCCGCCGTGCCCACAGCCACGCGAGCCATGAGCAACCCAGCAGGGCCAGCGCGTTGGGCAGATGCGTGGCAAACACGTTGTCGCCAAAGACGCGAAAGAGCGCGGCCTCGAGCCAGTAGGGCAGCGGAGGCTTTTCAAGATAGCGGATGCCGTCAATCTTCAGCGTGACCCAGTCGCCGCTTTCCACCATGTGCTGCGCGGCCTGCGCGTGGCTGGCGTCCACGTCGTCCAGCAGCGGCGGCGAGAAGAGCGAGGCAAACTGCACCGCGGCAAAGATCGCCGCCAGAAGCAGCCACACTGCCAGCGTGGAGGGGGCCTGGCCTGGTCGGGACGCGGATGTGGATTGAGTCGTCATGGTTACGAATGCCGTATTCCCGATGCCGGATAGGATGCGATGGATAAAATCAGAATCGTTGCGCAGGGATAGCATCGGCGTTTCCCCGCGCGGGATGAGTGCGGTGAACTCCGGCATGATGCTCGGTTCGAGATAGTGGAATGTGCTGACGGTTCGCCGGTGAGCCGCCTGCCCGCTGCCCGCGCCCGATGGAACCGCGCTGACAGGAAAAGAATACCAGTATGGGAAACGCCGCGTTTTATTGTGCAGGACGCGAGGCCGCACCGCCTCTGCGCGGATGCGGGAAATAGGCGCAGAATAGGAAGCAGGAAGGTGCTAGCCCGATGGAATCCGCTTCTCTTCCGCATGGCAGGGCTCCGGGTAACGCCGCCGTGCTGAAGTGGCTGCGCCAGATTGATGTGTGGCGTGAGCTGCTCGACGCCTGCCTGCGCAAGCCCACGCGGGGCCGCGTTCACGCCCTTCGCGTGGCCACCTTGCGCCTTCAGTCCGATGTTCGCCACTGGCTCGACGGGTGCGAGCATAGTGACAAGTGCGGACGCGCAGCAAAGCGCTGGAGCCGGCAGGCGGAAAAACTGCGCCGTGCGCTCGGGCCGGCACGCGCTGTTGACGTGGACCTCGGCAGGCTCGGCAGGCTGCGCGAAACCCTCGCCGGACCCGGCGGTGGCAGACTCCACTCCAGCCGCCGCTGCCTGTGCCAGATGGACCGACTCGAACGGCGCTTCCGGCAGCAGCGCCGCGCAGCGCAAAAAGAACTGGTTGCTGAAATGACGGAACGCCGCCAAAGGCTCCGGCGCACCAGCCTCGCGCTGGAGATGGCGCTGGCTCCGCTGCAACTGCAAGCCGTAACCGCTTCTTCCGCGAATGTTCACGAGCAACTCGCTGCGCTGACCGCGGAATTCCCGGAACTCGGCGAGCACAACCTTCACGCATTCCGCCTGCGCGTGAAGGGCGTGCGCTACCTGGCCGATCTCTCTGCATCCTCCGACGCCCGCGCTGCGCAGCAGGCCGCGGCGATGGGCCGCATGCAGGTGGCAGCCGGCGAGTGGCACGACCTGAAGATGCTCGCCAGGGAAGCCGCTCGCGAGCTGGGCAGGCGCAGCAGCAAGGGCGGCCTACTTGAATTGCTGGAAGAGCTGGCCGCCGAGTCCCTGCAGAAGGCGCTCGCGCTCTGCCGCCGCACAATGGCGCAGTTGCTCAAGCCGGAGGCAGTGCAGGGCCCAGCGCACAGGCCTGCCGTACTCAAGTTTCCCGTGCAGCGTGCGGAATCGGAAGCCGCCTCTGCGAAAAAGATCCGCGCCTGAGGCTTTCGCAGGTAGACGCGTGGGGAGATCGCGCATCTAATGTTTCCGTAGAGGCAGGTAATTCCCCGCTTGCCAAGGGGGGCACAATGAAATCCAGTTACATTATCCTCTGCGGGCTTGCGCTGGTCCTCGTCACCGGCGTGCCCTCGCGGGCCGCCACCGCGCCGTTTGCCATTGCGGCTACCGATGTCACCATGACCAGGAGCGGAACCGCGATCAGCCAGTTCACTATTACGGGGATACCGCTCGATGGAACGATCTACCTGAGATGCGCTTATGCGGGCAACACAGCCATGGAGAAGATGGTGCCCATCTGTCCCATGACCCCGCCCCGCCTCTATACGGTAACGGCGGGCGGAACACTGCAGGGCCCGATCACATTTTATCCGCCCACCAACGTTGCAATCCCTGCATCGGCGCCAGTGGCCGGCGCGGCGCTGGCGGCGGTGCTGCTGCTCGGCCTCGGTTTTCGGCGCAGGTGCCGGGGTTGCCTTGCTCTGTTGGCGCTATGCGTGGCCTGTCTCGCTGGCATGACCGCCTGTGGCGGCAGCAATAATGGCATGACTCCGGGGACGTATCCCTACACCATCACCGCTGTGAACAACGCCACATCGACGACGCCGCTGAGCGTCATGGTCAACACCACCATCAACGTGACCGTGCCGTAAGCGCCGCAAGCGCAGCCGCTCCCGGCGCGCGTGTAGCATCCTGCACCGGCGTAGGCCATTCGTGTATCTTGGCCGAAGAAGCAGTTCTTCTTCAGCGGAGAGTGCACGCGCGCCCATGCTTACCTTTGCCGCCATCGATATCGGTTCCAACTCCTGCCGGCTGAAAATTGCCCGCGTCGTGGCGCACCAGTTGAAGACGCTGCACGAGGATCGCGAGGTGACGCGGCTCGGCGCCAGCGTCTTCGACTCCGGCCTCGTCTCGCCGGATGCGATGGCGGCCACGCTGCGCGCGCTCAAGCGCTTCCAGCGCGCAGTGCAGCAGCACGGCGCGGACCGCATCCGCGTGGTGGCCACCTCGGCCATGCGCGATGCGCGTAATGCGCCTGCTTTTCAGGCGTGGGTGAAGGCCGAGACCGGCTGGAACATTGAAATCATCTCCGGCCTCGAAGAGGGCCGCCTGATCCATCGCGGCCTGATGAGCGCCGAGCCGGGCGCGGGCGGTCGCGTGCTGCTGGTGGACCTGGGCGGCGGAAGCTGCGAGATTACGCTCTCTGAGCATCGCCGCATCAAGGAGACCGTGAGCCTGCCGCTCGGCGCGGTGCGGCTTACTGAGGAGTTTCTCTCCGCCGATCCGCCGACGGCCGAGAGCCTCGCACAGATGCGCAAACTTATTACGCGCGAACTGCGCCGCGCGCAGCGCAAAATCCAGGCGCAGAATGTGTCGCTGGTGATTGCCACCTCCGGCACGGCGGCTGCGCTGGCTGAGGCGTGCAGCGCGGTGGGCAAGGTCGCAAAGTCCGCTGTGCGTTCCGGCGGCAAGTCTGCGAAAAAAGCCCGGCGTCCCGCGAAGGGCGTGCGCGCGCTTGCCGAAGGCATGACGGGGCTGGCGCCTGCCGCCCAGGTGCGCAAGCTGGCCGCCAAGGTGGCGAAGATGACGCTGCCCCAGCGCGAGGCGGTGCCGGGCATCGGGGTGCGCCGTGCTGAGATTATCGTGGCCGGCGCGCAGGTGTTCGCCGAGCTGATGGAGACCTTCGACCTGCCCGGCTTTCGCTACTCGCCGCTGGGCCTGCGTGACGGCATTCTCAATCAGATGCTCGCCGAGCAGGATGCCCGCGCCGCCGGGCACAGGGAATTCGAGCACGAGCGCTGGGAGAGCGTGCTGGCCACCGCCCGGCGCTATGGCGTCGATCTGCGACAGGCCGAGCCCGTACGCGCCCACACCGTGCAGCTATTCCGCGAACTCAAATCGCTGCACCAGCTTCCGCCGGAGTACGAGAACTGGCTGGCTGCTGCCGCCATTCTGCGCGACACCGGCAAGTTCCTGAACCACCAGGGGCACCACCGGCACACGCAGTACATTGTTTCGAGCTCTGAGATTTACGGCTACACGCCGGTGCAGCGCACGGTGGTTTCAGCCATTGCGCGCTACATGGGCAAGAGCCGTCCGCAGCCCGGAGACCGCGCCCTGCGTAACATTCCCGCAGAGGAGCACAAGCATGTGCACCGCGCCGTGCTGCTGCTGCGCCTTGCCGTGGCGCTGAACCAGGACCGCGCCAGCGACGTGCTGCGGGTTGCCGCAAGAGTCTATCCCAAGCGTGTGTATCTTGAGGTGCAGCCGGGCCGCACCGGCGCGGAGTTGGAGCTGTGGTCGCTGCGCAAGGAGGCGGATTACTTCCGCGAGGTCTTCGGGCGCGAGCTCTTCGCCACGCTGGCATAGAAAGACCGCGCCATGCGCGGATCAATCAGCCACTGAAGCAGCGGCGGATGCTTGGACATGTCGATGCGCGCCACCGAGCCCTTGCGCATGCGCACGCCGGCGCCGCCGTTGCCCGTGATGAGCTGCCCCAGAAACTTGAACAGATTGGGATTGTGGCCCACCATCAGCACGTCTTCCCGGTCGGCGTACTTCTCCATCAACTGCAGAAAGTCGGCGTAGCCGGCGTTGGGGCCGAGTGCGGGGCTCACTTCGACCCTGGCTTCGTAGCCCAGTTCCGTGCCCACAAGCTGCGCGGTTTGCAGGGAGCGCTTAAGAGGGCTTGAGATGATCACATCCACCTGCACCTTGAGCGCGCTCAGCAGGCGCGCCATCAGAATGCACTGGTCCTTGCCTTCCTTGAGGAGGGCGCGCTTGGCGTCGAGGGCGGCGTTCTCGCGCCGGACTCCTGCATTGGCATGGCGCATGAGGTAGAGGTTCATCGGGATGGATGCAGCGGGCTTAGAGACGCGGCGTTTGCTCCTTGATGGACGATGGTATCACGCCGGTGAGCCACAGCGATGTCTGCTAGGGCCGCGCGTCCTCCGCCGTGGGACGCACCGTCCACAGCTCGCTCACCAGCATGCCGCCCAGCCACGTGCGCTGCCGCGACAGCGTAAATCCGGCTTCGTCCAGCGCCTTGCGATGATTCGGCAGGCGAAACACTGAAAGCCCGGTGAGCACCCAGAAGGCAAAATAGAGTGCGGTGATGAGCGGCCGCGCCACCAGCCATCCAAACCAGCCCGCGGGAATGGCGAACTCCGAGACTACCCAGGTGGCATCAGGCCGTACGCACAGGCGCAGCCGCCTGGCCAGGGCCACCACCTCCCTGGTCGTCAGGCAGTCCAGAAAGAAGTGCGTGACAATCAGGTCGAGCGTCGGCGTCAGCGGTTCCCACAGCCGCGCATCGGCCAGGTGAACGCGAATGCGCGCGGAGCGGATGCCCGCGTTGTCCACCATCGCGCGCAGCATGGCCGGGCTGGCGTCGAGCGCGTCAACAAGGACGGCGGGATTTTCCTCGAGCAGCCGCGCAGTGAAGCGCCCATCGCCATCGCCAATCACCAGCGCATTGCGGCTGGCGAGCATTTCATCGAGAAAGGCAAAACGGCAGCGCGAGAGGAGCGGGCCGCAGGTGGCCATCTCCAACCAGCGATACACGCCGGCGAGGCCGTTGAAGTTCGGCGCTTTCCTCATCGCAGCACCAGCAGGAACGGCGTGAGCAGAACGAGGTCGGCCACGGCCCGCAGCGCAAGCGGCGTCATGCGACTGCGCGCGCGGTCCAGCAGCGCCAGCAGCAGGGAGCTGGCTGCTCCGGCGGCAAACAGGGCGGCAGCACGTCCCTGCACAGGAGCAAAGACACTGGCCAGCAGCAGCCCGATGAAGGCCAGCAGTCCCGCGGCGACAAAGATGCGCGCCGCATGGCTGGCGGACTCCCAGCGCTCGATGGCGTGGCAGTTGAGCCAGGCCAGTGCCGCGAAGAATGCAATGGGCGCAAGCATCAGCCAGAGCGCCGCTGCGGGCGTGGCCTCCAGCCGCATACGCGTGACGGTCGGCAGGGCGCATCCCGCGGTGAAGAGCACGCCCACAAGAAATTCCTTTGAGAGCACCGGCCGGAGCCACGAGGGCGCGCGGCGGCGCGAGTGCACGCCGGAGAAATATGCCAGCGCAGCAATGCCCAGCGCAGAGTTGCGCTCGCGCAGGCCCGCAGGCATCAGGATGAAGATGATGGCCGCAGCCGCCGCGCCGGTTGCGATGGCCAGAGCCAGAAAAGTCCGGCGATGCCGCCAATGGAAGAAATGGCGCTCGCGCAGCCGATGAAGCGCGCCGGAGCGCAGGCCGCTGCGGGCATCCAGCAGGCGGTCGCCGATGTACACGGTCCACGTGCCTAGCGCCAGCAGCACCGGCACCCACGCGGGCAGCCGTACGCCCGCCGCCCACGCAAACGCCAACGCCCACGCCACCGCGACGGTGGGTGCGTCAAGGCTGGCCAGGTGCCACAGGCGCAACGGAGCAGGCGCGTCGAAGAGGCTGCGGCGGACGCCAGACCGGAGCGGAGCCGGCTTGAGCAGGGAAGACGCCACTGCTTCGATTGTAGGACGAGACAGGCAGGTGGCACATCAGGCCCTCGCGCTCTCAACCAATGACCGGATTCTGGCGTCAACGTCAGCCGCGCTCGCAAAGAACGGAGTCTTGACACACTGAATCGATAACTCGCAGCTTTCCGGCGAATAATTCCACGCAACTTCAACGCCGTATTTCGAGGCCGTGCCGCTGTTGCCCGTCAATTCAATGCCCGCTTCTCTGGCTTTTTCCACCAGCTTTCCGTATTGCCCGGGATCAATGCCGGCGAACACCTGTGGTGCGCTCTGGGTCATGATCGTCTCCTTCATCAGTTCGTATGCGTAAGGGCGCGGAGCTGCGAGGCCGTTGCTGGTCCCACCGCCTTTTGCCACTGATCCTGTTCCGATGTTTTTGACTGTAGCAGGAGGAAAGGTAATTCTCTGCAAACCGGCGCGCGCGGAAAGTTTCTGGCCGGCAGGCGCCTCAGTCTGCTGCGTCGGCCTTTCTGGCGTGAACCTTTGCGGGCTGCTTTGCGGTGCGGGGAGCGGGAATTGCATTCAGGTCGGTCTTGCCCTCGGCCAATTGGATCAGGAAGTCCTGACTGGAGAAGGCCGGCGCATCCTTGTCGACCTGCGCGGCGCGCAGATAGCTGCCGTCGGGCTGTTGCAGGCGGGCCTTTACGGTGTCGGCCAGCAGAGCGGGCAGAATCTCATCGTGGATGCGTGCTTTTGCGGCCAGGTCGCGCACCGGGAAGACCACCTCGCAGCGCTCGAAGAGATTGCGCGGCATCCAGTCCGCCGAGCCCAGGTAGATTTCATCGTTGCCGCCGTTGGCAAAGTGGAAGATGCGCGAGTGCTCCAGGAACCGGCCCACGATGGAGCGTACGCGAATCCTCTCGGACAGACCCTTTACGCCGGGGCGCAGGATGGAAAGTCCGCGGACGATCAGGTCAATGTCCACACCTGCCTGCGAAGCCTGATAGAGCGCCTCAATCACCCTGGGCTCCAGCAGCGCGTTCATCTTGGCCACAATGTGCGCTGGGCGGCCTGCCTGCGCGTGTTCAGCCTCGCGGCGAATGAGCCCCAGAAAGCTCTCAGCCATGGTCAGCGGAGCCACCAGCAGCGGGCGGTAGTCGTCGATTTCAGCGTGTGCGGTCAGGTAGTTGAAGACCAGGTGCACGCGCTCGGTAATCTGCGGGTCGCAGGTCAGCAGGCTCAGGTCGGTATAAAAGCGCGCCGTCACGGGGTTGTAGTTGCCTGTGCCCAGGTGGCAGTAGCGGCGCGTCACGCCGTCCTTGTCGCGGCGCACCAGCAGGGCCAGCTTGCAGTGCGTCTTCAGGCCCACCAGCCCGTGAAAGACCTGCACGCCAGCGTCCTCCATGCTCCGCGCCCAGCGGATATTCGAGGCCTCGTCGAAGCGCGCCATCAGCTCCACCACCAGGGTGGCTTCCTTGCTGGCCGCAGCCTCAGTCAGCGCAGAGAAGACCGGCGAATCGTGGCTGGTGCGATAGAGCGTCTGCTTCATGCTCACCACGGCCGGATCTTCGGCGCCCTGCTGGATGAAGTCCACCACCGGGTCGTAGGAGTCGTAGGGGTGGTGCAGCAGGATGTCGTGCAGGCGCAGCTCGTCGAAGATGTCCGTGGCCTTGCGGCTCAGGTGCAGCGGCCTGGGCGTGAAGGAAGGAAACTTGAGGTCCGGCCGCTGGATGTCGCCATAGAAGAAGATGAGCCGCGAAAGGTTCACGAGCCCGCTGCCGTGAAAGACCTGGTCCTCATCCAGCTCGAAGTTCACGCGCAGCCGCTCGACAATCTCCGGATCGGCGCCGGTTTCAATCTCCAGCCGCACGGCATCGCCCTTGCGGCGGTTGTGCAGCTCCACGCGAATCGTCTCCAGCAGCGAGCGCGCCTCTTCCTCTTCGATATAGAGGTTGGAGTTGCGTGTGACACGGAAGGCCGCGCGCGCCAGCACCTCATAACCGCGGTACATGCCGGCCAGGTTGCGCGAGATCAGGTCCTGCAGCAGCATGTAGTCATACACGCCCTCTTCCGCGGGCAGGCGCACAAAGCGCGGCAGCGCGCGCGGCACCGTCACCACGCCCAGCACCAGCGGCCCGGAACTGCGCCGCTTGCGCCGAAGCAGCAGCGCCAGGCACAGCGCCTTGTTCAGCACGCGCGGAAAGGGATGCGAAGGGTCAATGGCGATGGGCGTCAGCAGCGGGTCAACTTCGCGCTGAAAGTAGCCCTGGGCAAAGGCCCGCGCCTCTTCGCTCATCTCCTCCCACTCCAGCAGCCGGATACCCTGCTTGCGCAGCTCGGGAATCAACCGGTCGTTCCAGCAGCGGTACTGGGCTTCAACAAAGCTGTGAATCTCGGTGGTCAGCGAGGCGAGCGACTCTTCTGGCCGCAGGCCGTCGTAGCCCTGCTCGCGATAGCCGTCCTCAATGCGCTGCATCAGCCCGGCCTGGCGGATTTCCACATACTCGTCAAGGTTGGAGCCGGTGATGGCCAGGAATTTCACGCGCTCCAGCAGCGGATTGGAAGGGTCCTCGGCCTCCTCAAGCACACGCCCGTTGAACTGCATCCAGGAGTGGTCGCGGCCATTGAACAGCTTCTGTTTCTGTGTCGTTCTGGGCATTCCGTCCGTCCAGTGCTGTGTTGGCCAGTCTACCGCGTTTCGCCGGGGAACCGCACGTGCCCCCGGACCGCGGGGGGTGAAACACGCCCGCATCGCGCCGGAGCGCCCACATTCCCCGAGCGTCCGCATTCGATTGACCCGCCCCGCCCACCGGGTTGAGGATAGAAGCTGGGCCAGCTTGCTTCTTCAGCCCTGAGAGGAGTTCTCCGCATGCCCGAAGAACCCAAAGACACCAGGGACAGTCTGATCCCTCCGCAGCCGATTTCCCCTGAGACCCGTGTTTTCTCCCGGCGGATGCATGAAATGATGGACGGCAAGCCCAAGGATAACGCAACAGTGGAAAAGGCCTTTGAAGGGCTCGACAGAGTGTTCGACCTCATTGCCGCCGGGCTGTATCACATCGCCTCCATGCTGGTGGGCGAAGGCGAAGAAAGCATCCGCCTTGTGGAAA
>JAJXXG010001213.1 GCA_021781255.1 Acidobacteriota bacterium | reverse complement strand
TCGAGTTGCGTAAATCGTTGCGCCGCGAATTTCCAAATCGATAAACGGCAGGCCGTAGGTGGCAGGTCCGGCGATGGCCGCGCCAAGCTGGACGGGATCGAACGCGCTCGTGTGGCAAGGGCAAATGAGGCACTTTGTTTTGCCGTGAATCTCAAGAGAGCTATTTAACTGCACGGTGCAGCCCATGTGAGTGCACAAGGCGCTAAACGCCACAATGGACTGCTTTGGCCCAACACCGCCGGCAGACCCGTCAACGTCCAGCAGGATGGCTGGTAGATTGCCAGGGAAGCTAAAGAGGATCGGCGTCCACGGCTTGACGTTTGCCACTCGCTCGATTGCGAGATGCTCATAGGGCGCAACCCCGCACCCGGCAGCAGCGGTAACAGTGCCCGCCGCCACACCGGCCGCAAGGATTCGCATCGCGTCTCGCCTTGAAACGGCGGAGTTGCCGCAAGGCCCGATTGCTTCGTTGACGATGGTGTCCGGCGAGATTAGATCGCCGGAGTTGCGCTCGGAAGTTTTTTCCATGCAGCATCGACCGCCGAGGGTAGTTTGTCCATCCTTTTTAGAAACATGGTGATCTTCCATAGATCCTCATCGGGCATTGTATTTTTGAACGCGGGCATGGGAGTGAAGCGAATGCCGTGTGCGGCTTCCCAGAATATGACGTTCTCAGGATCGTTTCCTACGCCGTTGGTTGCAAACTGTGGCGCTTTTATGTAAAAGCCTTGCGCAAAGCCGGCCGGTTGCCCATCCGATGTACCGTGACAGGAAGCGCAGTGTTGATGGTAGAGCCGCACTCCAACAAGAAGATTCTCGTCGGTGAGGGGGACGGGGTTCCGAAGCCCATTTGCGTGGCGAGCAACCGCAGTGTTGAGTTCTGCAGTTGCGACCCAACGTTCGACAGAGGAAGGTCTCACGTCCGCACCCACGGAGGCCAGGCCAAGCAAGACTGCAACGAGCGCGAAAAGCACGGCGAGCGTGGCCAGAATACCTTTGACGAAGTTATGCATGTTGGACCTTATCAAAACCTCATGTGAGTCCACGATATGACCCTCAAACCGCCGTTGCCTATCGCCAGGCCGAAATAATCACCATCCGGGGTGAACGAGAGCGTCGTCGCTTGGGAGTAGTCGCGGAACGACATTGCAGGGAAGTTCAGTTCGGACAGGACCGAAATCCGTACACCCTCCAATCTCGTTGCGTGGCCCGCCTTAAGCTTGTCAGCGTTTGAAGCCGTCATTTGGACTCCGCCGTTGCGATGCTCGATGAATGGTGTCGAACTGTGAATAGGATCAGCGACACCACAAACATGATGATCCCGATGAATTGTGAGGTTGAGAGCGCCCCGTCGAACACGAACCCGCGATCTGCGTCGCCTCGAAAGTATTCGAGGCCAAAACGCCCGATGGCATAGAGCATTGTGTAGACGAGAATGATCTGCCCGTCAAACCTCTTGCGGCGCCCGAGCCAGACAAGGAAAAAGAAAAATGCAAGGCACATGAAAGATTCATAGATCTGCACCGGATGCAGAGGGACGTGCAGCGGAGCGCCACCAATGAGTGCGGCATCGCGGTCGGTGAATGTCACCGCCCATGGAACGGAGGTTGTGCGTCCGTAGTCGTCGCCTGCCATAAAGCATCCGATGCGCCCAATCGCTTGACCGAGCGCGATAGCAGGAGCGCACAAGTCAGCGGAGCGCCAGAAAGGTAGTTGAAGATTGCGCCGAAAAGCCAAGGCAGCAGCCACGACCCCTCCGAGGAACCCACCGTAAAAGTCGCCGCCAGCCCTTAGAAGGGACAACGACCAGAGTTGCGATGGCGTTGCTGCATACTCGTGCCACGATCTTACGATCATGAGCACTTTCGCGCCGAGAATAGCTCCGATGATCGCCCAGATGCCGACCGAGATCATGGCAGCCGCATCTATGCCCTCTCGCCGTGCACCTCGCATCAACCACACAAGCGCTGCGAGGTAGGCAGTGGCCAGCAGAACTCCGAAGGTAGGCACCGTGAAAAAAGGGGTAGTCAGCAACCGCGGGTGCATACAGATGTCATCCTTCTTCTCCTTGGTTTCAATGGGCGCGCCGAGATATGAACATGCACGCGAGCGGCATTGGCGGGAGGTTCACGTCGAACTAAATTCAATAAACACTCCAGTCGTGTTGCGTTGCCCTCCTTAAGCTCTTGAGCGTTTGAAGTCGTTGATCCAGAGCTGCCGAGGTAGCGAACACTAAGCATCCCCTTCTAGGACCAGATTCCGACATTGCCGGGAGACTGGGAAAGTAAGCATATTCCAGCCGGTCACGAAAACTACTTAACATCTGAAGACACAGCTTTTTGCCTCGGCCGTAAGTGTCGTAACCATAGCCCTGGTCGAATGGAACTTCGAAGTCATCGATCATGGCTACTGCACTGATCTGACTATTCAGTACTAGCGAAATTTCTCCGAGCAAAGGCAGGTCTTTATCCCAATGTGCATCCAGGTAGAAAAAGACGGCTTGATCTCGTAAGGACGGTAGCTCGAATAATTGTTTAAGGAATTGTCTAGAGTCGGTGAGTTTAACTTCAACGTTTGTCCACTCTGCTAAGCGGCATTTCGCATATTCAAAATATCGTCGGTTCACCTCACAACTGTATATTGGCCCACTGGAATTCCTCGCCATGTATTCTGTTGTTGCCCCGCGACATGTTCCGGTCTCTACAACCACTGAGATCTTGCAAACGTCCAGAATTGCACGAAAAATCTCCATTCTTTTGACTTGGCCGTTGAAGGGCTTCGCGCCGACGAGGCCAAGTGATGGAATGGCGAGGTCAATTTGCGCAGCGATGAGGTAGCCGTAGCGCGCGAGCCACTCGCCTCTTCCGCGCTCCAGATACCTTCCCGCCGATTCGGGCCAATCTGCAGCGCCGGATAAGCACGCATCAATGCGAGTTCTCGCGAGGCGCAGCAATTTGTCGTATTCGGCCACCTGTGTACTCCTGCCCGAGAGACATTTCTCACTCACAATGTTCACTATTCGAAGACGCGATGTTTTCTCAAGACCTCGACGTCGAGTGAGTACAAAGTGAACTTTCCTTCCTCCCGGCGCGTTATCACGCTGGCTTCTTCGAGCATGCGGAGATGGTGCACAAGAGTGGATGCCGGTACTTTCAGCGCCGCCACAATGTCGCACACGCATAATTCCCGCACCGCGAACAAACCCACTATCCTCAGCCGTGTATCGTTTCCGAGCGCTTGGAATAAGCGGGCGCGTTTAACGATCACCGCCGAATCGTCGAGGACAGGGTGAAGCTCGATGGCCTTCTTTGCAATCTTGCGACACTCATCCGGCGTGCAGCTCTTCACTTGCGGCTCAATTGCAACGGGCACAGTTTTTGCTCCTTTCTATGCGCTCGTCATGGGTGACTTCTGTGGCGCCGACGCTTGTAGATGCCGGCTCCACCATACCAATGCCAGCATTGTTGGAATCTCAATGAGAGGTCCGACGACAGTGGATACCGCCACGAGTGGCGTCGAGGCGAAGGCAGACAAAGCAAGCGCAATCGAGAGTTCAAAGTTGCGCCCCGTGACATGGAATCCCACGGTAGCAGCTTTGTCGTTCCGAAGGTGCATGGCGCGGCTTACCCAGTAGCCGACGTTAAAAAGTGTGAAGAAAAAGAGGATCAACGGAGCGGCCATCTTCAGGATGAGGGCAGGTTGGTTCACGATCACTTCTCCCTTTATCGCAAACATCACGACCAGCGTTGCCAGGAGGGCGATCAACTGCATTTTGCTCAGCACGGGCACAAGGCGCGACTTGAACCACTCCCGTCCCTTCCGCCGCAGAGCGATCCTGCGAGTCAATGCGCCGAACGCCAAAGGAAGGATCAGGTAGAGAAAAGTGCTCTTGAGAACTACGCCGATCTGCAATGGCACCTTGGTCCCTACCAGCAACAGAATCCAGACGGGAACCGAGACGATCTGAATTACCGAGTTCCATGCCATCAGTACCACCGACAAGGGGTTATCCGCTCCGCCCATGTCCGCCCAGACCATCACCATGCCGATGCAGGGAGCGATACCCAGCAGAATAAGGCCCGTCCAAAGCTCAGGCTGCCCGCGGAGGAAGACCCATCCAAAGCCGTACAGGAGCAGCGGGTTCACCAGATAATTGAGAAAAACTGACAGTCCAGCGGGGCGGCGTTCCAAGGCCGCACCATGCAAGTCGCCGAACGGCACCTTGGCGACGGTCGGATAAATCATCAGGAACAGTCCGAGAGGGATCAGAGGTTCCAGTGAGGCTCCCACCTTGGGAGCGGCCCTTCCAAAGATCAGTCCGGCCGCCATCGATGCCAGAATCAACCCCGAAAACAGCTTGTCGACCGTACCGAGGTGAGCGTGTTCAACTCTTTGAGCAGGTGTCGCGGTCGCAGTATTTGCCATATGGATACTCCTCAACAGAAATGACAATAGCACCATAAAACTAGTTTTGTAAACTCCAACATGTCCGTAGAAATCGGGAGCTACGAGAGAAATATTGATGAGATCACCATGTCCCCTTGTATCGGCGCGAATCAATCAGGCGATTGATTGACAGACAAGACGCCCAACCACTAGACTTCAGGGGTAGCTGAACCTGGAGGCTTCATGCAGCTTCCGTTGATCCTGACCATTGCGACCACAGCCGTCATAGGGCCAGGTGCGGGCATGAGCCTCGACCAGGCAATCAAGCAACTGCCTGCGCGCCGCCGAATCGGCGCCCTGGCCTATTCGGCGTACAGCAGGGCCGGCGATCAGGGAAACGGCTTGTTTC
The DNA here is from genome assembly GCA_021781255.1 of Acidobacteriota bacterium. The sequence continues at coordinate 4,974 of JAJXXG010001213.1, read as the reverse complement.
TCTACCCTCCAATGGGCATCGCGTCGCTGGTCCTTGCCGTGGCCGCGGCGGTGAGCGGGCGCCTCTGTCATCTTCCCAACACATTACAGGCTCCGCTCGATATCTCAGGCGTGCTGGCCGTCCTGCATTCTCTGGTCACAGCTCGAGCGGCCCCGATCAACTTCAGTCAACGCAAATACGAACCTTCAGACGAAGCCAACCTCGCGCGCGTTCTCGATCGTTTTGCGTTCTGGCATAACCTGCGTGCCGTCCTCCAACTCCTGAATTTTGTTGCCTCCCTGTGGGCCACGGTCGTGCTGGCGAGGAACGGATGAGGCGAACCCCAGCACCATCTCAGCCCAGGTCAGCGACCGAACCGGATCAAGCAACCCCGGCTACAAGAGCCATGATCGTCGCCGCAGCAACCCCGCTCTTCGCATCCAGCGGAATGCAAGGTGTGACCATTCGTCAGATAGCTGCTGCGGCACGAGTGAACAGCCAATTGATCTACTACTACTTCGGAAATAAGGCCGGTCTGTTCCGGGCGGCGCTCGAAGGTGCGGCGGGCCGGGTGGCAGCGTTACTGGCACGCGCCGGAGTAAGCGATGGAACGCCGCAGGAGCGACTTGCGGGGTTCATAAGCGACTGGGTGAAGGTCACGCTTGAGGAAGCACTGACGCTCCGCATGTTGCACCGGGCAATGCTCGAAGGCGACAGCACGCTCGTCGCCGATATTCGACGTTATTCCAGCGGCCATGCTGCCCAGATTGGTTCGCTCATTGACGAGGGAAAAGCAAGCACCGCGTTCCGTGCCGACTTGGACACCCGGCGGGCAGTCGCGAGCCTGGTCGGGATGGTTCAGTATCTTGCAGTCGCCGAAACCATCCTGTTTCCATCCACGAAGCTGAAGATGAATCGAGCCGGACGGGAGGCTATGGGCCGACACACTGCTGAACTGTTCCTCAAAGGAATAAATGCCGGACCAGAGCGAGAACTTAAAGAGTCGGCGCACGAAGGCCGGTCCGCAGTAAGAAGAGATCGGGGTTAGGGGACATGACCAACGTGGCCGGAATTGAGGTGCCTTCTACCTCGCCTATTTTTCTCGCGCTTGTTGCACTCCATGTTCTGCTGGGCCTTGTGTGTGTCCTGACCGGCGCAGTAGCGATGTTGAGCCCAAAGCGGCGGGGACGGCACCCCCATTTCGGCACGATCTACTTCTGGTGTCTCTCGGGCCTAGTTTTCTTGGCGACGGGATTATCAGTGGCCCGCTGGACGCGGGACTATCCATTATTCGTACTGGGTGTCCTATCCTTCACGGCAGCGTTGGTCGGACGCACGGCCAAGCGTCAACGTTGGTCCGGGTGGATCCGTTGGCATATTACAGGAATGGGTATGTCCTACGTCCTCATGCTGACTGCATTCTACGTTGACAACGGGAAGAGCTTGCCCCTGTGGAAGGATCTTCCTGCGATCAGCTATTGGCTTCTCCCGATAGCAGTCGGGGGTCCCATAATCGGTCGTGCGCTGCTGCGTCACCGTGTGTCCGTCGCATAGAAAGGCTGCAATGCGGCATCATGCCGCAAACGGAGGTCGTCACTGTGATTCTTAGCAATCGGAAGGCGCAGGCACCGCGTGATCCACGCAAGCAGACGCGTTCACGGAAACTCTGGGCGTCCCTCGGCTCCGTAGCGGGGTTCCTGTCTTTTGGCTGGTTCGTGCTCGCATTCACATCGGGGGCCTTCATTCGCGACGATTCTAGATACGCCGTGCCGCCGGACGATTCTACCCATGACGCTATGGCGGGGCGCAAAAAGGTTATCGATCTGGGGAGCTATAAAGTCGCCTACATCGACGAGGGTGAGGGGGAACCCTTGATTCTGCTACACGGCTGTCCCTTCAGCGTCTACGAATGGCACGAAGTGGTGCCGCTGCTGGCCAGACACTTCCGCGTGATCGCCCCAGATCTTCTTGGATTGGGCGACACGCCCGTGCGCCTGAACGACGATTATCGTTTGCCCCAGGACGTGCGGATGGTGACGGAATTAATGGACCGATTAGAAATTCGTTCGGCTCGTTTCATCGGCCACGATCACGGCGGTGCTATCCTCCAACTCCTCATGCAGCAGAATCCCGACCGAATCGAGATGGCGATCCTCACGAATGTTGAAGCCTACGATCAATGGCCCAGCAAACCAGAGACGGGCGACCTCCACCTGATCACAAATCCTCTGTCGAGTCCGCTGGTGTTTGCCGCATTGCACTCCCGGCGTGTCCAGCGGTATCTCTACTCAATCGCAGTTGTCAACCAATCTACGCTCACCGATGAAACGCTTGATGCGTTCGCTTCCGAGCACCTCGCGAGTGCGCTTCGATGGCAACGTCTCCGTCGCTTCTTCGCGTCGCAGCTTGATCCGCCGAACAACCGTCTCACGCTGGATGCGGTCCCGGCAATGCGCCGATTCACAAAGCCGGTTCTAATCCTTTGGGGAGAGAAGGACACAAACTTTGGCCCTGCGATAGCGAAACGGCTCGCGTGCGACATTCCCGGCACTGTGGGCATTTCCTGGCTTTCCAATTCGGCACACCTGCCAATGCTCGAACAACCTCAGAAGTACGCCGACGTCGCGTACCGATTTTTTAACAATGGCACGGTCGACCAGGAAGCTCGCGTGGCACTCGCCGACGCCCGGCGATGATTTACAGGGATCGCAAAGATTGGGCCAAGCCTACCGACCACGCGTCCACACTCTTGGGAAAGTGTCATAGGAGGTGAACAAGATGAACCGTAACCGAAGGATCTCCGGAGATATTTTGTTCACTGTCGCGCTCGCACTATTGATGCCGGCATGGACAATACACGGTCAGCCTGCAGCCCTACCTCTCCGTCTTGGAGACCCCTTGTCCGATGTTACGGGTCAAAGCCTCTCCGGAAATCCTGCGCATCTTTTGATGACGGTTGAAGGCAAAATCGCTCTAGTCGTGTTTTCCTTCAGCGAGGCCGGAGGCAAAGACACCCAGCTTTGGGACAGGGATCTCTTGAGAGACTTCGGGTCCAATCGCTCTGTAGCACTTTCCACAGTGATCATGCTGGAGTCGGCCCCACGGCTTCTTCGCGGCGTCATTGTCTCCAAACTTAAGAGCGACATGCCACCTTCTTTGCACGAAAGCACAATTGTGTCCTATGAGAATGAACAGTTGTGGAAGCAGCGTCTCAACGTTGCCAACGACAGCCATGCATACGTAATACTTCTGGGACAGGACGGCCGTATCCGCTGGAGGAACTCAGGCGCTTTTAATAACGCAGAGTATGAGGAACTAAAGACAAAAATCCAGGAGCAGTTTCAATCTGCGACGTCGCGTCAGATGCCGTGAACCGTTTGAACCGCGCTGGCCCAATCATCTCCCAGTCAGTGTGAACGGCTGCTTCCGGCCAACGCGGATGCTATGCCACCGCACTCGTTCAAATCCACACATTGACAACGTTGAACATGGCGGAGAAGTTGCCGCATGGCGTTGAGCCGAGTAAGACATGTACCACGACCGGCGCGAAAACAACCCGCGCATTGCTGTGGATCGCTGCACTGGTTGGGGAAACCCTTGCGTCTCGCGTTCTGAATCAGTCGCACAAGCGTGCCATCTGGATCGATCAGAGCACCGATGCGACTACCCCACGATTCGACTCTGGGAGGATGAAGTCGAGGCTGACCTCACATCCTTCCGGCAGTCCTGCTGCTTTACAGGACGCATAGAACGAGTCGAGATCGTCCAGCCGCAGACAGCAACTGAACCAACTGGTTAAAGGATCTAATTCGGGATGATGGAAGACCTCCAGAGTGAGATCCCCGCGTTCCAGAATCATCCAGCCGCTGTCCCGCCGAACCTCTGGGAACCCGAGAGCAGGATAGAACTGTGACGTTCTCTCGAAATCGCGCGAAGGGAGATTCGGCGTGGCGACATCGCACATCTCAGTTGCTCCGGCGGCAAAGTAAGCAGCACCACGAACTCAACTACAGCAGCGGCCTTGCAGTTGTACTGGAGGACACTTTACTGAGCCGTAGGAGCAGAAAACGCAGCAATCTGCAGGTTGAGGCCGCAGCAGAGCGTGGCAATGGGCGCACTCATGGAAGAAACGGCAGGAATCGAGAGGCATATTTTCCAACGTGGCATGACCGCACTGCGGGCAGGTCAGCATGGATTCGAGAATGACTGCCGTCGTTGTCATGGCTTTTGTGCTCCGATATGCACAGTCGAAGGGAAACCGGCGTTCGTGGTGGCCTTCACCAGTGCCGACGGATTTGTCTTCTCTTCGTCGTACTTCACTGTCGCTGTCCTGTGATCGTAGTCCACCTTTGCATCAATGACCCCAGGCACTTTCTCCAGCGCTTTGCGAATCGTGACGGAGCACATGGAGCAGGTCATGTTCTGAACGTCGAGAACAGTAGTTTGCGGAGCTGCGGCAAATGCCGATACCGGCAAACCGATGAGAAGAGCAGCGAGCCGTTTACGCATCACAGGTTCCTTTCAGCGATAGAAGAAGGGCAAGATCCAGGGACTGATTACGAGTAGGAACACAACCGGAAGTAGCACCCAAAACAGAATTCGCTGCACCTTCCGAGTATGATCAGCAATGCAGCTATCGCCAACGGCGCAGCTTTGAGGCGCCAGGTAGAGTTTCCAAAAGGTCCACCCGAGAAACAGAACCGTCAGAACAATAAAGACTGGCCGATACGGTTCGAGTGCGGTCATATGCGCGATCCAGGACCCGCCGATGCCCATGCTTAGAAGCAAGAGCGGCCCCACACAACAGGCAGATGCCCCGATCCCAGCGAGCACGCCGCCTATAAGGGTTGTTTTCGTGTTGAGTACAGAGCGCATCCTTGGCGAATCTTCCTTATTTCACTCTAAACTCCGTACTATGGTACGGAGTCAAGGAGGCGATTCGTGAGCGAGAATCTGACCATCGGCACACTGGCAAAACAAAGCGGTGTGAATGTC
>JAJXXG010001134.1 GCA_021781255.1 Acidobacteriota bacterium | reverse complement strand
ATTCAAGTATTGAAAACGAAACCGGCAGTGTATGTGCGATGTGTCACACGGCGGTGTGACACTCCGCACAGCGGCGAAGCGCGCGGCGCGCGGTTTGCGGCAATCTTCGCCGGTGAATGGGCTTGCTTCGGAATTGGGTTGCCAGCGCCGGAGCGCGGCTCAGCCTGCGTCTAAGCGGGGCTCAACTCAAGGATGCTCTCGTTGACCGCCATGCGCGTGAGAGTGAGCACGGTGATGTCGTCGTCCTGGCCGAAGTTGACGGCCGCCTGCGTGGCCTGAGCGGCGCTGGGGTGGCTGGCGAACAGCCTTTGCAGACGCGCGAAGCTGTAGAGCTCACCTGAAGGGCTGCGGGCTTCAAGCAGGCCGTCGGTGTAGAGGGAGAAGTGATCGCCGGTCTTCAGCATAAAGGCCGATTCCTCATACTCAACCTCGCGGGTAATTCCCAGCGGCAAGGCGCCGGGCAGTTCCAGCTCGCGCTCGTTGAGGAAAGGCGCGGGGTGGCCGGCGCTGGCCAGCGCGCAGTCGCCGCTGGGATCGAGCCGGAGAACCACGCAGGTGGCGAAGCCTCCCTGCAGGTGTCCGCAGAGGCGACGATTGAGCTGGGTCAGGAGGCGGGCCGGGCTGGGATGGTCTTCTGCCAGGGCGCGCACCGCGCCAATAATCAACGAGACCGCCATGGCCGCGCGCAGCCCCTTGCCGCTGACATCGCCGAGCAGCACAATCGTGGAGCCGCTTTCCAGCGGCATCACCTGGAAGAAGTCGCCGCCCACCTCTGCTGCGGGACGATAGGCGCTGGTGATGGTGAATCCGGGAACGACGGGCAGCGACGAGGGAACGAGCACGCGCTGCAACTCGCGCGCGTTTTGCAGTTCCTTTTCAAGCGTGTTGGTCCGTTGGCGCGAGTTGATGTACACGCGAATCACGGCATAGAGAACGGAGAAAAAGAGCAGCGTCCGCAGCAGCAGGGACAGCGTCATCGCACTGCCTGAAACGGTAAACATCGGTCTGCTGATCTCGTCCGCGAAGTTCCAGTGGGTGTAGCGCACGCCCTGGATCGAGACGTTCTGCACAAAGTAGACCATGCCGTTCACAAACGCGACACCCGCCACCGCCCAGCGCGAGGACTCCAGCTTCTTGTGGCGCAGGAAGGCGTAGGACACCAGCATGATGGGATACGCCTCAAAGAACAGGATCGCCGCCGTCAGCAAAGCGTCCGCGACCTCCAGGGCGAAAGCGGAGAGAATCGAGGGATACAGGATATAAATCGCGCCGTCCAGTATGCTGGCTGCGACGCTGATGAGGGCCACCTTGCGCGTGAGCACGACGAGTTTGCGGTTTTCCTGCAGCTGCAGCATCCACATGAGGAGAAACCACAGTGACATCTCGCGGACGGAGACCTCTGTCTGGTACCAGAAAGAGATGGCAGTGAACGACATGTGCAGGCGGAGGCCATTGAGAAACAGCTCCAGCACCAGGCAGCTGGAGAAGAGGGCAGTCCAGAAGAGCAGCCATTGGCTGCGGTCGCGCCAGAAGGCGAAGAAGCCAAGCATGGCCACCAGGGCAAAGAGCGAGGTCAAGGCAAAGTGAAACTGCTGCGAGCGCAGCCACTCGTAGTCCATGCTGGCCCTGACTGCGGCAATGGCGTCCGGGCTGCCGATCAGCGGCATTCCGTTGAATCCGCCGGAGGTGCCGTCATCGATCGAACTCAGGGGCAGCTTCCACACGCGCACGGCAAGGACGCCGGAGCGCGCCTGTCCCAGGCCATAGGTCTGCGCCGGTAACCCGGTGTAGGCGACCCAGTGGGGCGGCATGCGGCCTTCGCGGCCGATGCGCTCGCCGTTCCAATAGATCTCATACACATCGTTGATGGCTGGAATCAGCAGGGCGACGTCCGGCGAAGCGCCCGGCGCCGTGGTGACGGTGATGTGCCGGCGGTACCAGGCATAGCCGGTGTAGCTGTCATGTCCCTGCAGACCCCAGGGTTTGTCCGCGGTGAGCTGGTCCCAGCGCTTGTCGTCGTAGCCGGGCAGAGCCCATTCCAGGTTGTCGCCCAGATGAAACTGCCACGGGCCGCTCAGGTCTGCCGTTCCCCTGCCCAGCTCATTCAGCGCCAGCGTGGGCGCCGGAGGCGCGGCCATTCGCTTTGGATCCTGCGCGCGAGACAAAGCCGTCCCGCTGACGAGCAACGTCAGCACTGCCACGACGGGGTAGCGCAATCTGCGGGGAAGCATGACGCAAGCATAGCGCGAAAGTGCCATTGTCGGGGAAGAACTTTGTGTGTTTTGCACTGCTTTGCGGGCACTTTGCCCGCTTATCTGGTGGCGAAGCGATAGGATGAGTCTTTGGAGTGTTTGAGATGTCAAGAATTCTTGATGGCGTAGCCATTGCCGCGGCAATCAAGCTGGAAGTGGCCGAGGAGGTTCGCGCGCTGGCGGCGCAGGACATCCGGCCGGGGCTGGCGGCAGTGCTGGTGGGTAGTGTGGCTGCGTCGGAGATCTACGTGCGCAGCAAGGTGCAGACCTGCGCCGACCTGGGCCTCTGCAGCGAATTGATCACGCCCGCTGATACCGTGACGACAGAAGAAATGCTCGATCTGGTGGCCAAGCTGAATGGCCGCGAGGACATCGACGGCATTCTGATTCAGTTGCCGCTGCCGGGGCAGGTGGACACGAAAGCACTGCTCGACGCGGTCGATCCGGCCAAGGACGTGGATGGATTTCACCCGGTGAATGCGGGCCGTTTGCAGGCGGGCCGGCCGGCTCTGGCGCCGTGCACGCCGGCGGGCGTGATTGAAATTCTCAGGCGCAGCTCGATTCCCATCAGCGGCCAGCACGCCGTGGTGGTGGGCCGCAGCGACATTGTAGGCAAACCGGCGGCCATGCTGCTGCTGCACCAGAACGCCACTGTGACCATCTGCCACTCAAAGACGCGCGACCTGGGGGCAATTACGCGGCAGGCGGACATTCTGGTTGCGGCGATTGGGCGTCCCGGCTTTATCACGCCGGATATGGTGAAGCCCGGCGCAACGATTATCGACGTGGGCATCAACCGGCTGACCACGCGCGAGGAGTTTGACCGCTACTTTGCCGGAGACGCCAAACGCGAGGCGACCTTTGCCAGGCGCGGTTCCACGATTGTGGGCGACGTGCATCCCAAGGCTTTTGAAGTTTCCGGCGCATATACGCCGGTGCCGGGCGGCGTGGGTCCGCTGACCATTGCGATGCTGATGGCGAACACCGTGCGCGCGGCCCGGATGAGGCGGGGGCTTTAAGCGATGCTGCGCGTTGGGCTGACAGGCGGCCTGGGCAGCGGCAAGAGCACCGTTGCACAGATTCTGCGCGAGTTGGGCGCGGAGGTCAGCGAGTCCGACGACCTGGGGCGCGCGCTGATGGAGCCGGGTCAGCCGGTGTATCAGGAAATCCTGCGCGTGTTTGGCCCGGAAGTCGCGCGGCCAGATGGGCGCCTGGACCGGGCGCGGCTGGCGCAGATGGCTTTCGCGGGCGGCCGGCTGCACGAGCTGAACAGCCTTGTGCATCCGGCGGTGATTGAAGCGCAGCGGCGCTGGATGGAAGGCGTGTTTGCGCGCGATCCTGGGGCAGTGGCGGTGGTGGTATCGGCGCTGATCTTTGAAGTGGAGCGCGACGCGCGGGCACGCGGCGAGCGGGACAACATTCTCGCGGACTGGCGGCGGCGCATTGACCGCGTGGTGGTTGTGACCGCGCCAGATGAGATAAAGATTGCCCGCTATGTGAACCGGCTGGGCCTGAGCGGCGTAGAGCATGACAAGGCCAAAGCCGATGCGCGCGCCCGGCTGGCGCACCAGGTTCCCGACGAAGTGAAGGCGGCCCGCGCCGATTATGTGCTGGAAAATACGGGGGATATGGCCTCGCTGCGCGCGCAGGTGGAAGACCTGTGGCGGCGGCTCAGGGCGGAGAGCAACAAACTGCTGCAGGATGAGTTTCTAGAATAACGAGCAGTCGGGCTTGATTGCCCGCGAACCGCAAGGCAGCGAAACTGCATCTTTAATAGAGAAAGGTCTTCAGGTCAGGCACACATGAAACTGCGCCGGTTATTCCTTGTTCTCGTGCTGGTGGGTGGATTCTGGTATGTCACAACGCATCTTCCCGGGCGGCTGGGCAACTTTTCCCTGCTCGACGCGCGCGGCTCCAGCTCGCCGCTGGCGCTGACCGAGGCTGAGGCTGCGCCCGCCTACAACACGCAGGAGCAGAACAACATCGCCGTCTACAAGAAAGTGACGCCGTCGGTGGTGAACATCACTTCGACGACGCTGGTCTTCAATTTTTTCTACGGCGCGGTGCCGCAGCAGGGGCAGGGCTCGGGATTCATCCTGGACAAAGCCGGGCACGTGCTGACGAACTACCACGTGATCGAGGGAGCCAATCGCGGCATTAAGGTGCAGTTGAGCAACAAGCTCAGCTACTCGGCGCGCGTGATTGGCACGGACCGCGTGCATGATTTGGCCCTGTTGCAGATTGACGCGCCGAACCTGCAGCCGGTGACGCTGTCGGACTCGGCTGGCCTAGCCGTGGGGCAGGAGGTATACGCGATCGGGAATCCCTTTGGCCTGGCGGGGACGATGACGCACGGCATCATCAGCAGCATCCGCTCGATTCGCAACGCAGACGGAGCGCCGATTGAGGACGCGATCCAGACGGACGCGGCGATCAACCCCGGCAACTCCGGCGGGCCGCTGCTGAACTCGCGCGGGGACGTGATCGGCATCAACACGATGATTGCGTCGAACGGCGCGGACCAGAGCTCGGGCATCGGCTTCGCCATCCCCATTAACACGGCGAAGGCGGTGCTGGGCGACCTGACGCGCTATGGACGGGTGCGACGGCCTTCGCTGGGGATTGTTTCCTATGCCATTGGGCCGGACCTTGCCGAGCAGATGGGGCTGGCGGCTGACTATGGCGTGCTGATTCAGCGGGTGGTTCCCGGCGGCGCGGCGGAGCGGGCGGGGTTGCGCGGCGGCAACGAGCAGGCCTACGTGGGCAATACGCCGATCATGCTGGGCGGCGACCTGATTGTGGCCATCGACGGGCAGCAGGTGACGGACCCGCAGGACATCAGCGCCATCATGGACAAGCATCAGGCCGGAGACACGATCAGCGTTTCCGTCCTGCGCGGCCGCAAGCAGATGACACTCAAGCTGATTCTGGGCGAAGCGGAAGACACGAATACATAGATGAAGAAACGCAGGCAGCCTGGGCCGCTCCGCAGATGGAGCGGCCCATTTGCTTGTTGGCCTAGAGCTTGATGCCGAGGCTGGCGAGGAAAGTTTTGACCTGCGGCCAGACGGCCTTGAGGTCGTTCACGGTCTGGACATCGAGGGGGATGTTGAGCGGGTTGGAGGCTGCGCCGGCAAGATCTGCCAGCGGCCTTTCGACCGCGCCCAGCAGGGTGGCGAGCGCCGCCACGACCTCGGGCGCTGCGTGCAGGGCCTTGTTGGCGCCGGTGAGCCACTTGAGGGCATCTTCGGCTCCGATTTCAATGCCCTTCTCAATGTTGACAAGAATATTGGCCATCGCGATTGGTCCTTTTCCGGTCTGCGGCCAGCCCCACGCCGCGGGCAGAAGTGGAACTACGCTGCGGGGGGCCGGCTGGCGGACCTCTGGTTGATGCGGCTCTCTCAGGGCCAGCGAGGCCGTGGTTCCGGCGAGGCTAGCCCATAGAAAGCCGTTGAGCTGACAGGCAACGGTCCCGCGCCCCGGCACCCTCAGCAAACTTGTGAGGGCGACTGCCTTCGCCGGGCACGGCATGTCCATCGCTTGTCTGGCTACTCTTTCAAGGTTAGAGACTTTGCGGAATTAGTCTGCAAAATGGAAATCTTGCGAAAACTGTTTTAATTGAATGATTTGGACGGCTTGACGCGAGGGCCGGGACTTGACAGGTCGAGGACGGCAACAAAGCCAGGGACGCGGCGGCCGGTGTTTCACCGGGTTTCGAAATGATCTGCAAGCTTTTTGTGGAAAACTGCAAATAATTTTGAGGGTGGGGGGGAGGGGGGGGGGGGCACGCGGTGGTGGTGCGGACCGGGGGGATGTCCGACAGATTAGACCGGAGAGTTCACTGAAGCTTCAGCATGCCACGTCTCGCGTCTCTACGACACCCACTGCTTCAATGGTGGCATATCTTTGGGTAATTTTATGCAAACCGCTTGAAGTTCTTAAGCCAGCGCGGCCATGGTGAGCCGTCATCCCTTGCTCAAGACCTTCACCCGCTCAGATGCGGCGGCGCGCGCAAGATCGCGGTCCAGGGTGGCGAGCGGCAATTGCTCGCGCAGGGCCAGTTCCACATAGGCCGCGTCGTAGACGCTTAGCCGGTGGGCGCGCGCCAGTCGCAGGATGGCCTGCCCATCGCCGAGCGCACTGATTTGAACCGGCAATTGAGCCAGATGGTGCAGGAAGGCATCGGCGTCTGTGGCCGTGATGCGCTTGCGCCGCTCCGCGGTGACCAGGATATTGCGCACCTCGTACCACCAGAGCGGCGGGGCTACCGCGCCCTCGCGCTGCGCTTTGGTCAGCATGCGGTCCGCGAGGCTACTGGTTTCATCTGGCAGCGCCCATGCCGCCGTAATCGAGGCGTCCAGGATGAATGACAATCAGAACCTCCGGCCTTTCTCTTTGGCCGACAGAATCTCCTTTGCTGTCATGCCTTTGCTGCGGCGGCCGATGGCGCGGATGGCAGAGGCGGCCTGCGCGGCCTCTTCGCCGCGGGCGGCCTGCTCGGGCACGATGCGCGCGACAGGACGCCCGTGCCGGGTGAGGCGGAAGCTGGCTCCGTGCTCCACCTCGTCAAGAAATTGGAGCAGCCTGGCCTTGGCTTCGGTTACGGGAATCTCGCGCATCTGGCCCTCGGAGATATCTTCAGAAATGACCATATTTTCTGGTCAGATTATATCGCAGTTGCCGCCTGAGCGCGCGCGCTCAGGCTATTTTGACGTAGCGGCGGCCCTGGATTTCGTATTCGCCGGTGGCGACGAGGGCGATGGCCTCGCTGTAGGCCTGGTGCTCTTCTTTCAGGATGCGGGCGGAGAGTGAGTGCGCGTCGTCGGTCTCAAGCACGGGCACGGCCCGCTGGACGACGATGACGCCGTTGTCCAGGTGCTCGTCGACAAAGTGGACGGTGCAGCCGGTGAACTTGACGCCGTAATCGAAGGCCTGCTGCTGCGCTTCAAGCCCGGGGAAGGCGGGCAGCAGCGAGGGATGAATGTTGAGGATGCGATTGGGAAAGGCAGCGATGAACTCCGGCGAGAGCAGGCGCATGTAGCCGGCCAGGCAGACGAGGTCCACGTTGTGCTCGCGGAGGCAGGCGATGACGTCGGCATCGTGCTCGGCGCGGGGGCGGCCTTTGGAGACGAAGACGGCGGAGGGCAGGCCGAGTTCGCGCGTGACGGCGAGGCCGCAGACATTGCTCATGTTGGAGATGACAATGGCGATCTCGACGCCCTTGAGCCTTCCTTCGCGGATGGCATGGGCGATGGCCACCATGTTGGAGCCGCGGCCGGAGATGAGAATGCCCAGACGCAGAGGTCCTTGCCGGACGGGCGACTCGGCGCTTTGCGCCGCCTGGGTTGGGCCATTGAGATTCACGGAGTGCACCTCTGGGTTCGAAGCCCAGGATTCTTGTTGGGTGATTCTGCGGCACGCCTGAAACTTTGCCCAGTTACAAAGCTGCGGATTTGCGACTTGGGAGCCTTGCTGCTTTCCCAGGTCTCAAAAGCGAGACCTGGGGCACCCGGTGGCTGTGCAGTTGCGGGCTGCTTGCTTTCAGACATCATGTGTACTGGACCCGGCGCTCGCCTTTGATGACGCGGCCGACGACGTAGAACTTTTCTTCGGCGCGGTCAAGGAGGTTTTTGGCGCGCGTGAATTTGGCGGCTGGGATAGAGGCGATGAGGCCGATGCCCATGTTGAAGGTGCGCATCATCTCGTCCTGGGAGACCTGGCCGAGGTCGCGGAGGTGGTCAAAGATGGGCAGCACGGGCCAGGAGCCCAGTTCGACTTGAGCGGCGGTGGTTTTGGGCAGGATGCGGGGCAGATTCTCAGTGATTCCGCCGCCGGTGATGTGTGCCATGCCGTTGGTGAGCCCGGCAGCGACCAGCTTTTGAATGACGTGGAGATAGCTGCGGTGGGTCTTCATGAGGGCCGCGCCGGCTTTGTCCTTGATAGCCGACACGTATTGGGTGGGCTTGTAGCCGGCGACCTCGAAGAGGAGCTTGCGGGCGAGCGAGTAACCGTTGGTGTGCAGGCCGGTGGAGGGCAGGCCGATGAGCACGTCGCCGGGCTTGATGTCCGCGCCGGTGACCATCTTGTCGCGGTCGACGGCGCCAACGATGAAGCCGGCCAGGTCGTATTCGCCGTCGGCGTAGAAGCCGGGCATCTGCGCGGTTTCTCCGCCGATGAGGGCGCAGCCGTTTGCCTTGCAGGCTTCGGCGAGTCCTGTGACGACGCTCTCAGTGACGGCGGGGTCGAGGCGGCCGCTGGCGAGGTAGTCGAGGAAGAAGAGAGGCGTGGCGCCCTGCACGGCGATGTCGTTGACGCAGTGGTTAACGAGGTCTGCGCCGACGGTGTGGTGCATTCCCAGCTCAAAGGCGACCTTGAGCTTGGTGCCGACGCCGTCCGCGGAGCTGACCAGGATGGGGTTTTTCCAGCGCTGCAGGTCGAGCCGGAAAAGGGCTCCGAAGCCGCCGATGCCGCCCAGCACGTTGCGGTTGAAGGTCTTTTGCGCCAGGTATTTGATGCGCTCTTTGGCGCGGTCTCCGCCGGGGATGTCGACCCCGGCGTCGGCGTAGGTAACGGACTTGGGTGGGTTGGGCACGGTGCGGGCTTTCTGCGGGTGGAACCGCGCGCGGCCTGGCTGGCCGGAAAGCTAGATTTTAGCAGGATTTCGGCGATGCAGCCGTGACAGGACAGCCGGCACCAATCCGGATGCAGGCGGCGGCGCAGGGCGCAGGCGGACACGAGGCCCTAGCGCGGCAGGCCCTGATTGTGGTGGCTCTGGAGGCCGTTAAGCGTTTCGAAGAGGGCGTCGCGCAGCTCATGCAGCTCGGCCAGGCGGGCGAGAGCTGCGTCGGCCTGTCCCTGGTTCCTGAGGGCTACCAGCTCGGAGCCGAGCTCGTGCATTTTCTGATGCAGGAGGCTCATCTGCTCGAAGGCCGACAGGCGGCCGCGCTGCGTCTGGGCCTCGGAGAGCAGCCAGAGGCCAAACTTGCACTCGCGGTGATCGAGGGGCGGCTCCTTGATGCGCAGCCCCTTGAGGTAATCTTCGATGCCCGCGACCCAGGCGCGGTGTTCGACGCCGGCATGGAGCAGCGGCCAGTCATCCACGGCGGCCGGAGCAACGTTGATCCAGCGGGGATGAGGACGCCACGAGGCCGCCCAGGCGGGCAGTTCATCGCCGGGCATGGGGCGGGCGATGGCGTATCCCTGCGCCAACTTGCAGCCCAGCCGGAGCAGCATCAGGCCGTGGTCCACGGTCTCCACGCCTTCGGCGATCGCCTGTCGGCGAAAGAGGGTGGCCAGCCCGAGCACGCCCTCGAGAATCGCGAGGTCCTCCGGGTCGTCGAGCATGCCGTGAACAAAGCTCTGATCGATTTTGAGCACATCCACAGGCAGGCGCTTCAGATAGGAGAGCGAGGAATAGCCGGTGCCGAAATCATCCAGGGCGAACGAAATGCCCATGCGGCTGCATGCGCGAATCACCTGGGTGACCTGGGCAATATCCTGGAGGGCGCTGCTTTCCAGCACC
>JAJXXG010000897.1 GCA_021781255.1 Acidobacteriota bacterium | reverse complement strand
ACGCAATGGGATGGGCAAGATGCAGCCGTACAAGGACAAGCTGACCGACGCACAGATCACCGGCGTGGTAGCCAACTTTCGCACGTTTCTGAAGTAAGAACAGGAAAGACCGGCGCAGTTCCATTTCCGAACGGGATTGCGCCGGACCCGCACGGCAGGGTCACCCTGTACCGTTTTCAAGCAGAAACCTGGCGACTCATTGGCGCCATTGGGGTTTAACTGTGTAGTGGAAGCTTCATGGCGGGAGCGCCCTCGGGCATCCCGGCCGTGGAAGATTTTGAAGGAGTCATGCAATGACAAAGACGATTCGATCCCTGGCGGTGCTGGCCGCTGCAGTATGCCTGGCCGGTTCCATGGGCTTCGCTCAATCTTCGGGCGAGGCGACGTATACGGCGAAGTGCCAGATGTGCCACGGCGCCAAGGGCGCGGCGGATACGCCGACGGCCAAGATGCTGAAGGTTCTGCCGCTCTCCAGCCCTGAGATGAAGAAGCTGACCGAGGCGGACATGATCAAGGCGACCGAGGACGGCAAGGGCAAGATGCCGGCGTTCAAGAGCAAGCTGACGGACGCGCAGATCAAGGAAGCCGTGGTCTATTTCCGCGCTCTGAAGTAGGATTCTTCAAGCGGCCCGTCCTCCCCGGCGGGCCGTTCACTCCCGACCTGAGGACAACGTGCCAACATTTTTGAGTCTGCAGTTTCGCGAGCACTGGGTACGTCCTGCGCTGTTTTTTGGCAACAACCCCATCAGCCTGGCCGGCGGCGCCATCACGACCGCAGCCGGCGTGACCGTGATTGGCAACTGGCTGATGGAGATGTTAGCCAAGCCGAATCCCAACCCCTATCTCGGCATCATCTTCAATCTGATTCTGCCGGCTCTGTTCGTCGTGGGCCTGGCGATCATCCCGGTCGGCATCCTGGTGCGCCATCGCGCGCTGCTGAAGTCCGGGAAGATTCCCGCCGAGTATCCCAAGGTTGATTTCAACGACAGAATTTTCCGCCACGGCGTGGACATTGTGCTGGTGGCCACGATTTTCAATTTTCTGATTGTCTCCATGGCGAGCTATCGCGGAGCGGCGTACATGGATTCACCGCAGTTCTGCGGGGCTTCCTGCCACGTGATGCAACCGGAGTACACGGCCTACAAGATCTCTCCGCACTCGCACGTGGCCTGCGTTCACTGCCACATCGGCTCGGGGGCGGAGTCGTACTTTGCCGCCAAGGTGGACGGCACCAAGCAGCTTGTGGAAGTCGCGTTCCATCGCTACCCTACGCCGATTCCTTCGCCGGTGCAGAATCTTCGCCCGGCGCGCGTAATCTGCGAGGGGTGTCATACGCCGGCCAAATTTGTGGGAGAGAAGCTGCTGGTCAAGTCGGCGTTTGCCGACGATGAGCAGAACACGGAGACGCAGAGCGTGATCGTGCTCCACCTGGGCGGGCTGGATGGTCTGTCGCACCTGACGGGCATTCACGGCGTGCATCTGGGCCATATTGAATACATCGCAACTGATTCCAGCCGGACGAACATCCCATGGGTGGCGAAGCAGAACGCAGACGGTTCGGAGACCGTGTTTGCCGCGTCCTCGCTGAACGGTGCTGTCCCACAGGGCCAGCGCCGGCTGATGGACTGCATTGACTGCCACAATCGCGCTGCGCACACGTTTGTGACGGCCGAAGAGGCCATCAACAGCGCCATGTCCGTTGGCGCCATCAGCCCGTCGCTGCCCTGGGTTCACAAGGAAGGCCTTGTCCTGTTGAAGGCCAGCTATGCCAGCCAGGCTGAGGCCAGCACCAAGATTCCGGCGGGGCTTGAGGCTTTCTATCGCGGTAGCAGTCCTGAAGTGCTGGCCACCAAGGCCGACCTGGTGCAGGCAGCGGGCAAACAGCTTGTGACCATCTACAGTGAGAACGTGTTCCCGGATATGAAGGTGACCTGGGGAACGCATCCCAATCACATCGGGCACATGAGTTATCCGGGCTGTTTCCGCTGCCACGATGGCGACCATGCGGCCAAGGACGGCACGTCGATCCCGCAGGACTGCGCGGTGTGCCACAATCTGCTGTCAGTGGATGAGTCGAAGCCGAAGGTGCTGGCGGACCTGGGCATCCAGTAGGCGGAACCCGGAGCAAGGCGGACAGCGAGGCGGCCAGAGCGTTGGCCGCCTTGTTGCGTCTGCGTCGCACATGCTGTTCGTGGTAGGCTGGCTCTTCGCTTTTTAGGAGCCCTAATCGCTATGCACACAGCCCATCCCTTTCACTTCAACCTGGTGGCGGCCGCTCGTGCCACGATGATTGAGCACGGCTTTGAGCCGGAGTTTCCGGCGGGGACTGACACGGAACTGGCCGCGATTCAGGCGCAAACCGGGATGCCCGCGGCACCGGGCGCTGTGGATCTGCGCGCGCTGCTCTGGTCCTCGATTGACAACGACACGTCGCGGGATCTGGATCAGATTGAGTGGGCGGAGCGGCTGCCGGACGGGCGCGTCCGCGTGCTGATTGGCGTTGCCGACGTGGACTCGCGTATCTCCCGGGGCACGGTCATCGACAGCCACGCGCGCAGCGAGACTACCTCGGTCTACACCGGCGTCAAGGTGTTTCCCATGCTGCCCACGGAACTATCCGAGGGCATCACGTCCTTGAATGAGGGCGAGGACCGTCTGGCGCTGGTAATTGAGTACAAGGTGGATAAAGCAAGCATGGTGAGCGAGGGCACGGCGTATCGCGCGCTGGTTCGCAACCATGCGCAGCTTGCCTATCCCTCAGTGGGCGCGTGGCTGGCGGGCACGGGGCCGGCGCCGGAGAAGGTGGCAGCCAATGCGGCGCTGGCCGCGCAGCTCAAGCTGCAGGACGAAACCGCACAGTGCTTGCTGGACTGCCGCTTTCAGCACGGGGCGCTGGATCTGGAAACGATTGAGACGCGGCCCGTCATGCTGGCGGAAAAGGCGGTGGAGATTGCGCGGCTGGAGAAGAACCGGGCCACATCGCTGATTGAAGAATTCATGGTGGCGGCGAATGGCGTCATCGCGCGCATTTTCGATACGTCCAATGTGGCGTCGATACGGCGCGTGGTGCGCACGCCCAAGCGCTGGGACCGCATTGTGGAAGTGGCAGCGGGGCTGGGCGGCTCTCTGCCGTCGGCGCCAGACTCAAAGGCGCTGAACGATTTTCTGCTGGCGCAGAAGCAGAAGGACCCCGACCGCTTTCCTGATTTGTCGCTTGCGGTGGTCAAGCTGATGGGGCCGGGCGAGTATGTGCTGGTGAAGCCGGATGAGGTATCGCCGGGGCACTTTGGCCTGGCCGTGCAGGACTACACGCACTCGACCGCGCCCAACCGGCGCTTTCCTGACGTGGTGACGCAGCGGCTGCTGAAGGCATGGCTTGAGCGCGCGCAGCAGCCCTATTCCGAGGGCGACCTGAACGCAATCGCCGAGCGCTGCACGGAGATGGAAAACGCCGCCCGCAAGGTGGAGCGGGAAATGCAGAAGCGCATCGCCGCGGTGGTGCTGCATCCGCGCATCGGGCAGAGCTTCCGCGCCGTCGTCACAGGCGTGAATAACTACGGGACGTTTGTGCGAACGTTCGATCCGCACGTGGAGGGCATGCTGGTGCGCGGAGGGAAAGGGCTGGACGTGGGCGACCGGGTGACGGTGAAGCTGATCTCGACTGACCCGGAGCGCGGATTCATCGATTTCGAGACGTAAGCCTTGTCGGCGATGCCCGCAAGCAAGAGCGGGGATGGAGTGAATCCATTCCCGCGCGATGCAGGCCGGTTGATTTGAGAAGGGCTGTCAGCCCTGCTCCTGTGCGTTCTTCGGCAACTCGCCTGCTGAGGTTGCCTCGGCTTGCTGCCTGCCGCCAGGCTCGTTGATCCACAGGCAAACGATCCACCAGACGAGCACGACGAGGTAGACGGCGTTGTTGCCGTTGAGGAGCCTCTCCCGCAGACCGAGGATGCGCTCATATTCCGCCATGGAGTGGGGAACGGCGGATTTGGCGATGATTTCCCAGGTTGCCTGCACGGCAATCTGACCGAGCGACGCGGTGGAGAGCCCGATGATGAGCTGCTGTGCGTGACTGCGCCATCCCGCCCCATAGCGGCGGCCAAAGAGGAGCACGAGCAGGCCCAGGGCGATGGAGAGCACGTCGACCAGCAGCCCGATCTTCTGCGCGATGAGTTGCAGCAACTGCAGGTTGGAGAGCAGGGAGCCGGCGGTGAGGGTCTTCCAGGCGGGCCACGCACCCCAGAAGCCGATCACGATGCCGCCGAGCGCCATGAGCGCAACAGCCCAGATGACAAGCGTGCGGCGCTGCACGTTGACAAAGGCGCGGCGGGCCAGCTCTCCCACCACCAGCAGGGCCACGACGGAGGAAATGTCGGCCAGCACAATGAAGATTTCGCTCATGGTGAGCTGGGGCAGGCGGCCGTAGAGCAGGCGGCTGGAAATGAGGCGGAGGGCCGCCAGAGCGATGCCGGCCGTGAACCAGGGGAAACGGCGGGCGCGGTCGCGGCCGAGCAAAACCACGAGCAGGACGAGATGCGCCGCAAAGGTCAGCGTCCACAGAATCTGGACCGGTGTGAAGGCGAAGTTGAGGTGCATGAACTCCTTACGAGCCCCGCGCGCTTGCTGGCGAAACAGGGCTTGAGCTGGGTGTAGAGCCTGCGAGCGGGCGGCACATCTATCTGGGCCGATTTGCGGTGCAGGCCGGATGCTTGCAACGCCGCCGGTGAACGCTTGCAGAGAAGATGGTGCGCCCGGAGAGATTCGAACTCCCGACCTAACGCTCCGGAGGCGTTCGCTCTATCCAGCTGAGCTACGGGCGCGCTCTTTCAGCATACCGTATTTCGCAGTTGGGCGGCGGTTTCAGCCCGCGGAGGGGCCTTGCTGGTGCGCGGCCTCGCGCTGGGCGCGCAACTGCTCCATGACGGACTGGATGAGAGCTTTGGCGCCCTCCATGCCGCCGAGGACGGCTTGCAGGTCGAGCGCCGGAACAGACGGGTTGCGGCTGGAGGTGCAATAGACGCCGTGCTGGCCCACGAGGATCAGGGAGTCGGTCAGCAGGTCCAGCGCCACCGCCAGCCTGCCCCGCTCCACTCCCATCATGAACTCGTGCCGCTCCAGCTCAGTTCGCTTCTCATCAAACACATTCATGTCATCAGCGTAGCGGAAATGCCCGGTCTTTGCCGGGTCGCTGCCCAGGGCATACCATACGAACCGGGGTAGCAACGCACTCAAAGGACTGCCGCAACGGCGGGCGGGACAGGGCAAATTTGGATGCAAAGCAAGCGAAGCAATATCAGAACTTTATACGTGGCTGCAAAACGGCTGCTGGGGCTCGCGGCAGTTTTAACCGTGGTTGCGACAGCAGCTGCTGAGCCCAGGGCAACCGCGAAACCGGACTTTGGCCCCAACGTGTTGGTGTTTGATCCCGCGATGCCGCAGGTCGCCATGCAGGCGCAGATTGACCGTGTGTATCGCGAGCAGCAACACAGCGAGTTTGGCAGCGGGCGGTATGCTCTGCTGTTCCTGCCGGGTGAGTATCACCTGGATGTGCCGGTGGGCTTCTACACGCAGGTGCTGGGGCTGGGCGCGACGCCGGATGCGGTTCACGTCACGGGCAATGTACATTCCGATGCGAGCCTGCCCCACAACAACGCTACCTGCACCTTCTGGCGCGGTGCCGAGGGCCTTTCCGTAACACCAACCGGCGGCACAATGCAGTGGGCGGTGTCGCAGGCTGTGCCGTTCCGGCGCATGCACGTACGCGGCAACATGGTGCTGCACCAGCAGCACGGCTGGGCCAGCGGCGGATGGATGGCGGACACGCTGGTGGACGGCAACGTGGATTCCGGCACACAGCAGCAATGGATCTCGCGCAACAGCGCGTGGGGAAGCTGGACGGGCGCAAACTGGAACATGGTCTTTGTGGGCGTGCCGCAGCCGCCCGCAGGCGAGTGGCCCAGGCCACCGTACACGAAGGTCGACAAGACGCCCGTGGTGCGCGAGAAGCCGTTTCTCGAAGTGGATGCGAAGGGGCGCTGGAGCGTGCGCGTGCCTGCATTGCGGACGGATACAGCGGGAATCACATGGCAGGGCGGCTCGACGCCGGGCCGGTCCATTGCGCTGAGCCGCTTCTACATTGCACGGCCAGACCGGGACACGGCGGCCAGCATCAATGCGCAACTGGCGCGCGGTAAACATCTGCTGCTGATGCCCGGCATCTATGACCTGACGGAGCCGATTCGCGTCACGCGGGCCGGGGCGGTGGTGATGGGGCTGGGCTTTGCCACGCTGCGGCCTTCCCACGGCACGGCGGCCATGACCACGGCGGACGCAGACGGAATCGAGATTGCGGGAGTCTTGTTCGACGCTGGCGAGAAGCGCTCGCCGGTGCTGCTGGAAGTGGGGCCGCAGGGCAGCAAGGGCCGCCATGCGAAGAATCCCATTGTGCTGCACGATGTTTTCTTCCGCGTGGGCGGCGCGGGCGTGGGCCGCGCGCAGGTGAATCTGCGCATCAACAGCAGCGACACGATTGTGGACCATACGTGGATATGGCGCGCGGATCACGGCAATGGCGTGGGCTGGACCAGCAACACCAGCGACAACGGCCTCGTGGTCAACGGAGATCACGTGACCATCTATGGATTGTTTGTGGAACATCATCAGCAGTTCCAGGTGCTGTGGAACGGAAACGCGGGACGCACGTACTTCTATCAATCGGAGATTCCCTACGATCCGCCGGACCAGGCGAGCTACACCAGCGCGCCCGGCACGAACGGGTGGGCTTCGTACAAGGTGGCCGATGCGGTCACCAGCCACGAGGCGTGGGGGCTGGGCGTTTACTCGGTCTTCCGGCATCCGAACGTGGCGCTGACCCGCGCGATTGAGGTTCCGCGAAAGCCCGGCATCCGCTTCCACCACATGATGACGATTGCACTCGACGATAAAGGCGAAATTTCCAACGTGATCGACGACCAGGGCGGGCCCACGTCAATCACGCCGCGCACGACGCCGCGGGTGACGGAGTTTCCGTAGAGTGTGAAACGGCTGCGGGCGTGTTTCTTTGAATCATGGGAAAATGGAAGACACACGCCATGACCAACGAGATCGCTCCAGAATCGCAGCCCACGCCTGAAAACATCCCGGAAACCAACGCAGAGCCCGCGGAGGACTTTGGCGCACTGCTGAAGGAGTTCGAGCGCAGCCACACGCACAAGCCCGCGAGCGGCGCAAAGCAGTTGGAGGGCACGGTTGTCTCCCTCAATGCTGAGCAGGTGTTTCTGGATATCGGCTATAAGACCGAAGGCGTGCTGCCACGCACAGCCTTCGAGCGCAATGCCGAGAGCGTAAAGCCGGGCGACACATTTCCCGTTTCCGTGAAAGGCCGCAACGAGGAAGGCTACTACGAGCTTTCGCGGTTCAAGGTGGCGCAGCCGCGCGACTGGTCAGCGCTGGAAGCGGCCTTTGCCGAGAAGTTGGCCGTGGTGGGCACCGTCACCGCCGTGGTCAAGGGCGGCGTGAGCGTGGATGTCGGCGTGCGCGCGTTTATGCCCGCATCGCGCAGCGGAACACGCGATGCCGCCGAGTTGGAAAAGCTGGTGGGCACTGAGATTACCTGCCGCATCACCAAGCTCGACGTGACGGATGAAGACGTGGTGGTGGACCGCCGCGTGGTTCTGGAGGAGCAGGCCCGCGGACTGGTGGAAGGCCGCCGCGCCGCGATGAAGGAAGGCGACACGCTCTCGGGCACGGTTCGCAGCCTCGTTCCCTATGGTGCGTTTATTGACCTCGGCGGCGTGGATGGGCTGCTGCATGTGAGCGACATGGCCTGGGGCCGCGTGAACAAGCCGGAAGACGTGCTCAGCGTGGGCCAGGAGATTAAGGTTCGCATTCTCAAGATCGACCCGGAGACGAAAAAGATTTCGCTCGGCCTCAAGCAGTTGCAGGCTGAGCCGTGGGTGGCTGCGGCAGAGAGGTTTCAACCGGGCCAACGCGTCACGGGCACCGTCACGCGCATCACCGATTTCGGCGCGTTCGTTGAAATTGAGGCGGGCGTCGAGGGGCTGATTCATATTTCAGAAATGTCGTGGGGCAAAAAGGTGCGCCACCCCAGCGACGTGCTCAAGCCCGGCGACACCGTGGACGCCGTGATTCTCGGCATCAAGCCCGAGGAGCGCCGCATCTCGCTTGGTCTCAAGCAGACGCTCAGCGATCCGTGGTCAGAGATTCGGCAGAAATTTCCCGTTGGCACGCAGATCGAGGGGCCGGTGACGAAGCTGATGAAGTTCGGCGCGTTTGTGCAGTTGGCCGAGGGCGTTGAGGGGCTGGTTCACGTGAGCGAAATCAGCGCCGACAAGCGCATCAATCATCCATCGGATGCGTTGCGCGCGGGCGAAGTGGTGAAGGCGCAGGTGCTTGCCATCGACACGGAAAAGCGGCAAATCAAGCTCAGCATGAAGCAGCTTGTCCCGACGAGCATCGACGAGTACATCGCCGAGCACAAGGCGGGCGATGTGGTCTCAGGCCGCGTGGTGGAAGAATCTGCGGGCCGTGCCACCGTGGAGTTGGGCGAGGGCATCCGCTGCACCTGCCGCGTTGGCTCAAGCGCTGCTGCCGCTCCCGAAGCAAAGACTGAAGCCAGGGCTGACCTGTCTTCGCTGTCGTCAATGTTGAAGGCTCGCTGGCATGGCAATGCGCCGGCCGCAGAAAGCAAGCCCGAGCCCCTGAGCGCCGGCCAGATTCGCAGCTTCAGGATCGTGAAGCTCGATGCGGGAACAAAACAGATTGCGGTTGAGCCGGCGTAAGGCTAGAAGAACACCTCATCGATGTAGCACCAGCGCCAGTTTTCGCCGCGTTCGATCGACTGAATCAGAGGGTGCTCTGTTGCGTGAAAGTGGGCTAGCGCGTGCTGGTTCTTCGACGAGTCACAACAGCCCACGTGCCCGCACTCCAGGCACATGCGCAGGTGCAGCCACGAGTCACCCTTTTTCACGCACTGCTCGCAGCGCCTGGTGCGCGGCTTGACATCTTTCAAGTACTCATCAACATGAATGCAAAGCATAGCCATGTGTGACCTCCTGATGTTGACGGATGTCTCTCTATACCACCCTATACTGCTCCGCCAGTGCGAGGAACTCCTTGACTTGCGCGGCGATCCAGGACTCGTCGCGGCCCAGTTCTGAAGCCAGCAGTTGCGCCACGGGCTCGGCCATGGCGATGGCAGCGTTGGCGTTGAGGAAGAGCGCGCGTGTGTGGCGAGCCAGCACGTCTTCGACAGTGCGGGCCATCTCCGCCCGCGCGGCCCACACCACTTCCGCCGCAATGTACGGCAAATCAGGGTGCAACCGCGCGGCCAGCGCCGGGCTTTGCGCCAGCGTGCGAATCGCGTCTGCATCAGAGCCATAGACCTCCAGGCTGCCCAGTGCCTCCGAGTCGCGCAGGTAGCCGTGGATGCGCAAATTCTTCGTGGTGCAGGGCTCGTCGCGCAGGCGGCCCAGCGTGATGGCGTGGTCCACGCAATCCTCGGCCATGTGGCGATACGTGGTCCACTTGCCGCCGGTAATAGTCAGCAGGCCCGACGTGTCCACGTGGATGACATGATCGCGCGAGAGTGCTGATGTTTTTCCGTCGCCTTTGACGAGCGGGCGCAGGCCCACGTAGACGGCCAGCACGTCTGCGCGGCTGGGCGGGCGGCTGAGGTAGCGGCCTGCTGTTTCCAGGATGAACTCAATTTCTTCTTCCAGCGGGCGGGGCTCAAGGCTGGGCGCGTCTACAGGCGTATCGGTGGTGCCTGCCA
>JAJXXG010000571.1 GCA_021781255.1 Acidobacteriota bacterium | reverse complement strand
AACCCGAAGGGACGGGGCCGATTTTCCCGATTTCGTTGTCGCTCGTCGCTCCAGTAACTGGTTACAGTTTGCTCCTCGCTCCTAGAACTCGGAAAAATCGGCTCCCGTCGCTGACGCCCGAGAATTAGATGACAGGCCCTAAATCATGAAGAGAACCGGACAAACCCGCGATTCAGTGAAAATGGCGCTGGACACTCTGCGCACCAACAAGCTGCGCTCGGGGTTGACGATTCTGGGCATCGTGATCGGCATCTCCACTGTCATCACCATTTCTTCGGTGATCAACGGAATCAACATTCGCGTCTCGGGTTTTATCAACTCGCTGGGATCGAATGTTTTTTGGGTTTCGCGCGTTCCGATCATCGGGGTACGGCCGACCAGCGAAATGCTCACGCGCAAGATGCTGACCGTTGACGACGCTTTGGCGTTGCGCACCATGCCCCACGTGACTGCTACCGCTGCAGAAGGCGACTACACCAAAGGCTTCCAGGTTGGCGCGGTGAGTGCAAAATACAACGGCAAGAAGGTTGCCGGGACGATTCTGTGGGGCGCGACCTCAGAGGTGGGCGATGTGACGGAATTGGAATTGCTCGAGGGCCGGCTCTTTACCGATGACGACGATTTGCATGATCGGCATGTCTGCGTGCTCGGTCATGACACCTGGGAGACTCTCTTTGATGGCCAATCCGCAGTGGGCAAGGAAATCAACGTTGAGACCGGACTCTACAAGGTGATCGGCGTGCTGGACAAGCGGAAGCAGGCGTTCGGGAGTGGCAAAAATCCGCGCGACAACGCTATTTTGTTTCCCTTTGGCACTTTCCACGACCTGCACCCGGAGGTCACAGACCTGACGCTCATCGTGAAGTACGACAGCCCCAAGAACAAGGCGATTGTGGAAGAAGAGATTCGGGAAATGCTGCGCATCCGCAGGAAGGTGCGCGAGGATAAGCCGGACAACTTTGAAATCAGCGGTCCGGAGGCGATTACAAAGCTCTGGGGTCAATTGACCGGCGGGTTGGTGCTGTTTATGATCGCCGTCTCCAGCGTGGGGCTGATGGTGGGCGGTGTGGGTGTGATGAACATCATGCTGGTGAGCGTGACCGAACGCACGCGCGAGATTGGCGTGCGCAAGGCGATCGGCGCCACCAGGCACACCATCCTCATGCAATTCACTACCGAAGCTGTGACGTTGTGCGCGATCGGCGGCGTCGTGGGCATTCTGCTTGGCGCCCTGATTACATGGATCGTCTATCTCCTTCCCATCGGCCTGCCGGCCACGCTTTCTCCCGTGTGGGTGCTGATCGGGTTTACCGCTTCCTGCGCGATCGGGCTGGTGTTCGGAATCTATCCGGCGTGGAAGGCGGCGAATCTGGATCCGATTGAAGCGCTACGATACGAGTGATCAGTGGTCAGTGAGCAGTGATCAGGGCCGAAGCCGCGTCATCCGCGAATGTCCAACTATAGCGTTTCCCGAAATGATATAGACCAGAATCGATACCTTAAAGCCGTCGCGACCCCAAGGAGCGACGGCCCGGCACTCTATTAACAAGGGCTACGCTATTTCGGGAAACGCCGTAGTCCTTGATTTTGGCCAATATCGAATGAATCATCCAAATCCCGAAAGCTTTGTATCTGACCACCGATCACTGACCACTGTAAACTGCTTCTGTGATGCCGCACGCACTGGCGCAGGCCATCGAGATCGCGACGACGGCGCTGGCCGTGGCCGGGATGGGATATTTTCTGGCGGCGATGGCGGCGGCGCGGGTATCTCTGCATCAAAGGCAGGCGCCGCGCACGAGTTTCGCGCCAGGCGTGAGCATTCTCAAGTCGCTCAAGGGGTTAGATCCCGGCATGGTCGAGGCCTTCCGCAGCCATTGCCGGCAGAGCTACGCGGGCGAGTTCGAGTTGCTGTTCGGCGTGGCGTCGCTCGACGATCCGGCTGTGGCGGCCGTCGAACAGTTGCAGGCCGAGTTTCCCGAGCGGGCCATCCGGTTGGTCGAGTGCCCGCAACGGCTGGGAACGAACGGCAAGGTGAGCACGCTGGTGCAACTGGCCGCGCAGGCACAGCACGATTTTCTGCTCATCAACGATTCCGACATTACGGTGAGCCCGCGTTATTTGGAACGGGTGATGTGTTGCTTCGCTTCCCCGCCCTTGCCGCATGAGGACGCGGAAAAGATGGGCCAACAAGCGGTTCCTGTCGGTCTGGTGACGGCGCTCTATCGCGGGCGCGCGCATGGGTCGCTTCTGCGTGACGGCCTTCCTTCACGGCTTGAGGCGCTGGGGATTGCCACGGATTTCATGGCCGGCGTGCTGACCTCGAAGATGATTGAGGGCGGATTGCATTACGGGCTGGGATCGACGCTTGCGGTGCGGCGCGAGGCCCTCGAAAAGATTGGCGGTTTTCTTCCGCTGGTAAATCATCTGGCCGACGACTACGAGCTGGGCGCGCGCGTGGCGCAGGCCGGCTATCGCGTGGAGTTGAGCGCCGAGGTGGTGGAAACCGGAGTGCCTGCCTACGGCTGGCGCGGGTTTTTCAGCCACCAGTTGCGTTGGCTGCGGACGGTGCGCGACGCGCGCCCATGGGGCTATGCGGGCATGATCTTTACCCACGGGCTGGCGTGGGCGATCGTCAACGTGCTGGTCAGCGGATTGAGCCCCGTGAGTCTGTGGCTGCTGGGGTTGAGCTTCTTCCTGCGGCTGGCGCAAGCCATGACGGTAGGCGCCGAAGTGCTCCGCGATCATGCGGTGCTGCCGAATCTATGGCTGCTTCCACTGCGCGATGCGATTGCGATGGGGCTGTGGGTGTCCGGGTTCGCGGGCAATACGATCGTGTGGCGCGGAGAGCGGTTTACGCTCAAGGGTGGAAAGCTGCAACGAGCAGGTTAGCGACTCGGCAGCCTGCTCCTGTTCCCCAGTTCACATTCAGTGCTGAAAGGCTCTCGCGCCGTTCAATCGGCCGTGGCTGGCACCGGTTCTTCGTCGGCGCGGATGGCTTCGGTGTCGAAGGTGAGGCAAGCGCCCAGTTCGCCGAAATCCTTATCCCAGCGCGGGCGTTCTTCGGCAGCCAGCGCCGTGAGCGCGTAGCCGGAGGTGCGCAGAATCTCGTACCAAATGTTCTGCGCCTGCCAGAGATTCAGATCGAAGGGCAGCTCGGCGAGAGTGCGGGCCAGCACCAGCGCGCCGTCAAGCATCTCCAGCGAACCCGAGGACATTTGCAACTCGACCATGGTGCGTTTCATGCGTTGGTCGGCGATATAGGAGAGGTCGGCAGTCTCGAGAGGAACCTGGTCTGCCTTGGCCAGCGCGAGGTAAGACCGCATTTGGGCCTGGTCGATCGGGTCGATCTCAAGCACTCGGCGCAGGCCGGCGTTGATGGCGAACCTCGCGGCCAGCGTGAGCGCGGGTGGCTTGGGCAAACCCGCCTGCGAGAGATAGTGGAGCAGGCTGGCGTGGTCCTGGTAGATGGTGGTGAGCGAGTTCTCGATGTCCCAGAGTGTGGAGTTGAGAATGAGCTGGACGATGCGGCGCTGCTCGTCAGTGAAGAGCGAAGTGAGCGAGTAGTCGGCGTGTCCGTAGAAGCGGTCGAGCAGGCGAATCACCTCAGGAAAGTCGGCGCGCTGCACATGCCCCACGGCCTCGCTGGCAAAGGCTTCAAAGGTGGCGGCGCACGATTCCTCGTAGGCCTTGACGGCGGCTGTGATGTTCTGGTCGCCGAAGTGGAGAACCGCAAAGGAGAAGCTTTGCGCGTGGCCGGTGATGGTGCTGGCTACGTGCGCTCGGCCCAGCGCAAGGCGCCCGCGGCCTGAGGTGTAGATTTCGTAAGAGATGCGGCGCACGTGATAGCAGAAGAGGTCAGTCTCATCAGCAAACGAGGAGAAGACGGAGCTGATGGCGTAGTGGGCGGCTACCTTTTCGAGGTACAGTTTCGTGGTGTCGACGTTCATGGTGTCGACGCACTTCCTGTAGATTTTGGCGCCGTCACCGGCCTTGGGATCGTTCGATTTGGCTTCGGCCAGGCGCGCGAGAAACGCGGGTTCCAGCGGCGCGGCCTGCTCGCCGAAGAGCTCCACGGCCAGTTGCAGCACGCGCGCGGCGTAGGCGATGATCTGTACGGTCTCGATGCCGGAGATATCGTCGAAGAACCATCCGCAGCTGGCGTACATGAGCTGCGCGTGGCGCTGCATCTCCATTAGCTCGAGGGCGCGAGTGCGCTCGGCCTCAGACAGCGTGTGCGCCTGGTGCGCGACAAGGAAGCGGTCAACTGACTCCGGGCTGCGGTCGAGAATCACCTGGATGTAGGAGTTGCGGGCGGCCCAGACATCGTTGAAGAGTTTGCCGGTTTCCTGTTCGGTAAGCGGAACCAATGCATCGCGCAGCTCATCGAGAGCCTGGCGCAGAGGCGCGCGCCATGCCTGGTTCCAGCCGGGTTTGCCGCCGTTGCAGCCGCAGTTGGAGCGCCAGCGCTCAATGCCGTGCATGCAGCTCCAGGAGGTGTTGTTTACGATCTCGCACTCGCACTCGGGCGGAAACTGCTCCAGGAAGCTGCCGTAGTTGGTCAGCTTTACCGTCTTGTCCTTTTCGAGCAGGCGCAAGGCGTAGGCCAGCGCCATTTCACCGTACTTGTGATGATGACCGTACGACTCGCCGTCGGTGGCCACGTGCACAAGCTGTGGCTGCGCGCTGTCTTTAAAGCCGGCCTTGAGGCGGGAGACAAATTTATCGCCGGAGTCCAGCAGCCCTTCAAACGCGATGGCGCGCGCCGCCGGGCCGTTGTAAAAGAAGACGGCGATGGAAGCGCCGGAGGCGAAGCGAACCAGATAGGGGTGCGTCGTGTCCACCGTCGCGTTTGGCGTGGCGGTCCAGTTGGCGTTGCCCTTCAGCGGGCGAACGCGCTTGCACTGGTGCGGCGCCAGAATCGTGAAGCGAATGCCGTGTTGGGCCATCAATTCGAGCGTGTCGGTATCGACCGCGGTCTCAGGCAGCCACATGCCCTCCGGCTTCGCGCCAAAGCTGCTCCCGTAGTCGGCCATGCCCCAGCGGATCTGCGTGATGCGGTCGCGCATGCTGGCCAACGGCAGAATCATGTGGTTGTATACCTGCGCCATGGCCGTGCTGTGGCCGCGGTACCGCAGGCGGCTGCGCCTCTCGCCTTCCAGGATCATGCCGTAGGTGCGCGACGCATATTCTCTGAGCCAACTGAGCAGTGTGGGGCCGAAGTCGAAGCTGATGCGCCCGTAGTTGTTCACGATGCGCGTGATCTGGTTTTTCGCGTTTACCACGCGCGCCGCGCCGTTGGGGGCGTAGCACTCCGCGCAGATGCGCTCATTCCAGTCGTGGTAGGGCGCAGCAGAGTCTTGGGTCTCCACTGTCTCCAGCCAGGGGTTTTCGCGTGGAGGCTGGTAAAAGTGACCGTGAATGCAGACAAAACGCTTGCCCTGTGGCATGAGAGTTCCGATGAGGCGCACCGCGCCCGGTCATTGCCGGCCGCTCAAGCTATTTTAAGGCCCTGTGTGGCAGTTATCGGCCCGAGCGTCCTGCGGGGGCACTATTTTTGGCCAGATCGCAGGCGCGCCACAGGTACCAACTGGCTACAGAACGATACGGCGCCCAGCGTTTTCCTCTTTTCAGCAGCACTTCGGCCTTGGGCAGGTCGGCGGCCTCAATGGGCCTTGATTTGGGCAGGCGCTGGAAGGTGAGCGCGTAGCCCTTGCGCACTCCGTAGTCGGTCACGGGCAGCACATCGGGCCGGCCCAGGCGGAAGATCAACAGCATTTCCACGGTCCACGTGCCGATGCCCCGCACTTCAGTGAGGCGCGCGACGATCTCAGCGTCAGGCATCTTGCGAATGGCGGCGTGCGAGGGAACGGTGCTGTCGAGGGTGCGGGCGGCCAAGTCGCGCAGGGCCTTGATCTTGTTGCCGGAGACGCCGGCGGCGCGCAGGGGCTCGTCGGGTGTATCAAGCAGAAGTTGCGGCGTGGGATCGCCGCCGAAGTATTCGCGGACCCTCCGGTGGATGGTGGCTGCGGCCTTGCCGTGCAACTGCTGGTAAAGGATCGATTCAAGCAGCGACTCGAAGGGCGAGGGCGAGGGATCGAGCCGGAGCGTGAAAGGGCCGGCGCGATCAATCAGCGCGGCAAGCTTGGCGTCGCTGGCCCTGAGATGCTTGAGCGCCTCGGCGGGATCGAAGGGAAGTTTGCGGCTGCGGCCGTCGTGAATCATGGATGGAGTGTATCGCACGCTCCGTGCGCGTGAAGCTGCTGTCGACACGCATGAACCCCGGCGCTTTCACCTGTTTCCACTACTGACTCTGCTAGAGTATGCTGTACTCCCGAAGAAAAGGAGGTTCCAGGCAATGAATCAGCACCGATGCACAGTGATGACCGTTGTTTTCTTCCTGGGCTTCTCAGGCTATGGTTCGTCAAAAATACATGGCGCGCCTCTGGCACAGCCACAGGAGGGTTACGGCCAGTATTACGGCAATTGGGATGCGCCGCCGCAGGGATTCACCGATATCCAGCGCCAGGGCTTCCGCGATGGAATCGAAGGCGCGCGTAAGGACATTGAGAATCACCGCCAGCCAGACCCCAATAACCGCGACGAGTACCGGCATCCAGATCTGCCGAAGCATAAGCGGGACGCTTACCGCGAGGGATTCCGGCGCGGATACGACGCAGGCATTCAACACCTCACGGGCGGGCAGCAGATGCAGCCTATGCAGCCAGGGTATGGACCACCACAGACGGCGCCGCCAACCGGCCAGTACGGCCAGCCGGGCCAGTATGGCCAGCCGGGCCAGTACGGCCAGCCGGGCCAGTACGGCCAGCCGGGCCAGTACGGCCAGCCGGGCCAGGAGGTGATGCTGCGCGGATTTCAGGATGGGATGGTCGGGGCAATGAGAGACCTGGAGAATAACCGCCCGCCGGACCCCAACAATCGCGACGAGTTCCGGAATCCGAATGTTCCCCCGGGAATGCAGGAAACCTACCGGGATGGCTTCCGTCATGGCTATAGGCGGGGCATGGCTTTGCTGACAAGCGGACCGGTACGCAACGACGACTTCCAGCGCCATGCGTTCGAGGACGGTGTGGCAGGCGCGCTGAACGACTTCGCCAACAATCGCCAGCCCGATCCTGACAACCGCGACGAGTTCCGCAACCCGCATGTTCCTTACAACATGCAGGACTCCTACAGGAGTGGCTTTCGGAACGGCTATCAGCAAGCTTGGTCGGAGTTGTCGGGGTACGCCAGCCGGCACTGAGGCTGCTTGCCGCAAGCCGCGCTTGTACCATGAAGGGAACGACGAAAGAGGAGCACCCAAGCCATGAAGATGCGGCCAGGATCGCAAACCGGATTTCTGCTGTGCGGCAAGGAATGGACCGACGGAGAGGCGATGGAGGTACGCTCGCCGTGGGACCAGGGGCTGGTGGGCCGAGTGACCATGGCAACACGGGCCGACGCGCGCCAGGCGGTGAATCATGCGTGGGCAAGCCTGCGCCGCACGCGCGCGCTGCCGCGATGGAAACGCCGCGAGATTCTGGAAGATGTGGCCGCCGCGCTCATCGAGCAGAAGGAGCGTTTTGCGCAGTTGATTGTGGCTGAGGCCGGCAAACCGGTGCGGCTGGCGCGGATCGAAGTGGATCGTGCTGTGGTTACTTTCAAGACCGCCGCGGAAGAGGCAGCGCGGCTGGGCGGCGAGAGTATTCCGCTTGACCTGACCGAAGGCAACGAAGGCCGCTGGGGACTGGTGCAGCGCTTTCCCGTGGGGCCGGTTCTGGCGATTACGCCGTTCAATTTCCCGTTGAACCTGGTGGCTCACAAGGCGGCGCCGGCCATGGCCGCCGGTTGTCCGTTGATTGTGAAACCCGCGCCGCAGGGGTCGTTTACCGCGCTGGCGCTGGGCGAAGTGATTCTGAAGGCCGGCTGGCCCGAGGAGGCGCTGGCTGTCCTGCCGCTGGACAATGCCGACACCGCCTGGCTGGCGGAAAAAGAAGATCGCATCAAGCTGGTGAGCTTTACCGGTTCGGCCAAAGTGGGCTGGGAGTTGAAGGCGCACTCGGGGCGCAAGCGTGTGCTGCTGGAACAGGGCGGCAATGCGGCGCTCGTTGTGCACGGCGACTGGAATGACCTGGACAACGCGGCCTTGCGCACCGCGCACGCCGCCTTTGGTTTTGCGGGCCAGTCGTGCATCAGCCTGCAGCGCGTATTTGTGGAGCGCGCAATTTTTCAGACCTTTGTGTGGAAGGTGGTGGACCACGCGGCTAAGCTGGCGACCGGCGATCCTTCCAATGAGGCGACTGAGGTGGGACCGCTCATCCGCCTCGGCGAGGCGGAACGTGTGGAGGCATGGATCAAAGAGGCCGTGGAGGGCGGCGCAAAGCTGGTGGTTGGCGGCGAGCGCACGGGTTCCGTGGTCATGCCGACTATCCTGACCGCAACCAAGCCCGGCATGAAGGTGCGCGACGAGGAGATCTTCGGGCCGGTGCTGCTGATAGAGCCCTACGAGGATTTTGAGCAGGCGCTGGCCGAGGTGAACCACTCGAAGTATGGATTGCAGGCCGGCTTGCTCACGCGCGACGCGGGCCGCATTCTCACCGCGTATCGCGAACTGGAAGTGGGCGCGCTGATTGTGGGCGACACGCCAACGTGGCGAGTTGAAGCAATGCCGTATGGCGGCGTCAAGGATTCAGGGCTGGGCCGCGAGGGCCTGCGCTCGGCCATTGAAGAGATGACCGAGCCGCGCATGCTGGTGATGAGCTCGCTCGGCTAACGAGAGAATCCCATTCCGATTGCAGTTCTCTACGAAAGCCATTGGGTTTGCCGGTGCGCATTGCCGTGACCAGAATCACGACGCAAGAACATGTGAACAGGTGTATGCTGGCCGGGACCGAAAGGTTGCAATCGAATGTCTACGCTGATCAATCGGAGCGCGGTGGCGGAAACACCCAACCGGGAAGCCATTCGACAGACGGATCGTGCCGGAGGAAAGTGATGAACTGGTATCTGGATCCATGGAAAAAATATGCTCAGTTTAGCGGGCGGGCGCGGCGTATGGAGTACTGGACCTTCACGCTGATCAACCTGGCCATTTGGGGTCTGCTGTTTATTTTCGGGATCATGTCCTCCGGCAGGGAGCATAGCGGCCTGGTTCCGGTGCTTCTTGTGTGCTGGACCTTTGGCCTGGCCGCCTTCATACCCATGATGGCCGGCGCAGTGCGGCGGCTTCACGACACCGGCAAGCGCGGCTGGTGGCTTTTGCTCATTTTTGTGCCGGTCATCGCACTACTGGTGTTCTCCGATCACACGTTCGCGAATCGCGAGTTGCAGAATGTATTGCAGTATCCGATCGTCCTGGCGCCCGTTGTCGGCGGAGTTATCCTGACTATCTTTCTTCTGCTTGACGGCAATCCGGGCGCGAACCATCACGGCCCCAATCCAAGGGGCACGTCATAAACTGCAGTCTTTGACGAGGTGCGCCGCTCACCGCGAAGCGATTACCTGGCGCCCATGTTAAGCATGGCCTTTACGTCGGCTGCGTGCGGGCCGTCGGGGACCAGCTTTAGATACTTTTCCAGGGTCTCGCGGCATTCTGACGTGATCGCGATGTTGCCCTTTGCATCCAGATTGGATTCAGCGAAAAGCAGCGAACCGAGCACGAACCACACATTGGCATTGGCAGGGCTCACTGCAGCCGCTTTGCGGCAGGCCGGCACTGCATTCTGGGTGTCGCCCAGGTTGTAATAGGTTGCGCAGATATTGAAAGTTGCGGTGCCCGGATCCTCGGCCAGCGGC
>JAJXXG010001141.1 GCA_021781255.1 Acidobacteriota bacterium | reverse complement strand
GGTAGCCCTTCGGCAGGTCAGGATAAAAGTAGTTCTTGCGCGCAAAAATCGAGCGCTCCCGCACCTGGCAGTTCAGCGCCAGCGAGGCCATCGTGGCAAACTCCACCGCCTTGGCGTTCAGCACCGGCAGCGCGCCCGGCAGCCCTAGGCATACGGGGCAGATGTTCGTGTTGGGCGCGGAGCCAAACCGGTTGGCGCAACCGCAAAATATCTTGCTGGCGGTCAGCAGTTGCACGTGAACTTCGAGTCCGATGACGGGCTCGTACTTGGCCATGACTTCAGAGGATAGCGCGGTGGTTGCGGGCATCTTGATACTGATTTTATCGCGGGAAATGGTTCCGGCCGCGCGCCTCGCTCTATTGCAGGCTATTCACCAGCGCGGTGTAGGCCGGTTTCTTGCCATAGTTGTCGTCAAATGGCAACGCCCAGCCGTACCCGGTAAAGAACGACGGAATCCATGAGTACTTGTCCGTAAAGCCCCAGGTCTGAAATCCGGTACACGCCTTGTTCGCCAGGCAGACCTTCATGAGGTCCTGGTAGGCCTGAGCCTGCGCGGCAAGGCTTGTGGCGCTGTCGTCCGGCAAGCGAACGTCCACCTCGGTGAATTGCACCTCCAGGCCCAGCGCGCCCAGCCGCTGGATGTTCTGCGCCAGCGATGCCAGGTTGGCTTGCGTGTCAAAGTTCGTGTCGATGTGCAGTTGCATGCCGATGCCGCGCAGCGGCACGCTTCGCGCCACAAAATCCTGCGCCATGGCATAAACGGCGTCGGACTTCGCATTCATGGTTTCCGCGCCATACTCGTTCACAAACAGCTTGGCTGCCGGATCCGCGCCGTGCGCCCACAGCAGGGCCTGCTCAATGTACTTTGTGCCTTGCCCCGCAAAGCCGATTCCCGGCGAGTCATACCAGATGGTGCTGCGCATGGAACCGTCATCGTTGAATGCCTCATTCACCACATCCCAGGCGTATACCTGGCCTTTGTAGTGCCCCACCACGCTCGCAATGTGGTCTTGAAGCACCTGGCTCAGTGTCACCGCTGTCCATGGCGTCGCGGGGCTGGTGATCCACGTGGGCAGGGCGTTGTGCCAAACCAGCGTGTGTCCCCGCACTTGCATGGAGTTGCTCTTGGCAAAGGCCACCAGCGCATCCGGCCCGGCAAAGTTGTATGTGGTCGGGTCCGGATGAACGGCGACGAACTTCATTTCGTTCTCCGGCTCAAGCTGGGAATACTCGCGCGCGAGCGTTGACGCGTACAGCGTCTCCGAAAGATGGTTGGAATCCACCGCGGCGCCCACCAGCAAGCTGTGCTTTTGCGCCGCATCGCGAAGCGTCGCGGTCGCTCCGGTGGTTGTCTGGGAGCTCGTGGACGAGCTTCCGCCGCATCCCGCCACGCCCGTCGCAAGCAGTAATCCGCATGCCGCTATCGCGGCCACGGCCGTGGCGGGCCGCTCCGCTGATTTGCCCTGCAGCGCAAGGGCGCGACACAATTCGAGATTCGTCATCGATCGCCGACCTTCTCGGAAATTCTGCGGATCCGCTCCGCCTTTACTCCGACGGGTCCTCCGCCGTGAACGGTGAGCAGCACGGCTTCTGGCTCGCGTGGAAGTTCATCAGCTCCAGCCGGATGTCGTCCGGGTCATACAGGTTGAACTGGTACTTGCCGTCCTTGCCGATCTTGGGCTCCTTATCGTGCACGCCGCCCAGTCGGTTGCCTGCCTCCAGCACCTTGTAGGCCTCCGGCACAGACTTCTCGCCGATGGAGAGGTGGTCCAGCACGCCCAGCTGGTGCTGCGTCATCGTTGCAGGAATCCCCGAGCCCGACGGTCCGCTCGTCAGCATATACTCCAGCCAGTCGTGCCCGTCCGGCACCTGCTGGCTCACCCAGTCCAACTTGCCCTCTTGCATGCCGCCAAACCAGTACGGCTTGAAGCCCAGAATGTCGCGATAGAAGGTGTCCTCCTTGGCGCGGCTGTGCACCAGGAAGCCCACGTGGATGATGTGCGTGCCGATGACGTTCGGCGCATCCGGAGCCTTGGCATGCGCCGCCAGCTGCACAAACTCCACCTTGTTCTCCTCCGGGTCCAGCACCGTAAACCACCGGCTGCCGTCAGAGCCCTTCGTCACCTTGGCCGGGGTCTTCCAGCCCTTGGCGGCCAGATACCGCCGCATGCCCTCGGCGCTGCTCACGTTCCAGGCC
This sequence comes from Acidobacteriota bacterium, assembly GCA_021781255.1. Next base: position 7,601 of record JAJXXG010001141.1, on the reverse strand, counting down.
GTGTGGTCCAGCCGGTTGATGCCCGCATTCGGCGGCAGCGGCAGCACCTCAACAAACTGCGTGGCGCTCAGCGCGTAGCGCACCCCCTGTGGATTCTCCGGGTCGGGCAGCCTGGCTGCGCCCACCAGGTCGCGGTAGTAGTGCTCCGTGGCGGCCGGGTTGGATGTGTACACGGCCAGGTGCGAAATGCCGGTAATCTTCGGCTCCTGCGGCGCGGGGGCGGCGCTGGCGCTCAGGGTTAAGGCGGCTAGAAAAGCGGCGGCAAGCAATCGGCAGTCCATCCTGCACCTCGAGAAAATAGCAGCGGAGACACAATAAATCGATTTGGCATGCGTTGTAAACAGCCTCGTGCCATCCGCGAACCCAGCGGCTACAATGCGCATATGCGTTCTCATTCGCTGGTAGCCGTTCCATCGGCACTTCTTCTTGTCCTCTGTACCTGCCTTTCCGCATCGTCCCAGAGCCCTCTACCAGTGGCATCCGCGGCCGACCGCGCTGAGGCGCGCGAGATCTTCAAGCAGCTCATTGAGATCAACACGACAGACACACCCCAGGGAAGCGTGACCGCGGCCACCTCCGCCATGCAGAAGCGCTTTCTCGACGCCGGATTTCCCCACGAGGATGTCCATCTGCTCGGCCCCGATTCGCACAAGCAGAACCTTGTGGTGCGCTACCGCGCCGCCGGGCATCCCACCCAGAAGCCCGTCCTCTTCCTCTGCCACATGGACGTGGTGCAGGCCCTGCGCTCCGACTGGCACACCGATCCCTTCCAGTTCGTGGAGAAGGACGGCTACTACTACGGCCGCGGCACGCAGGACATGAAGGACTCCGATGCCATCCTGGTGGCCACCTTCCTGCGCCTGCACCGCGAGGGCTACCAGCCCGGGCGCGACCTGATCCTGGCGCTCACCGCCGACGAAGAGGGCGGCAAGTTCAACGGCGCAAAATGGCTGGTGCAGCAGCACCGCGACCTGGTGGACGCAGCCTACGTCATCAATCCTGACTCCGGCGGCGTGGAGCTGGATCACGGCCGCCCAGTTGTCGCAGACGTAGAGGCCACCGAGAAGGTCTACTCTGACTTTCAGATCACGGCCGTCGATCGCGGCGGACACAGCTCCATTCCGCGCCCCGACAACGCCATCTACGAGCTCACCACGGCCCTCAACAAGCTGGCGGCCTACTCCTTCCCGTTTGAGCTGAATGCCGTCACGCGCACCTATTTCAGGAACCTGTCAGAGCGCGAGACCGGCCAGACCGCAGCGGACATGCGCGCCATTCTGGCCACGCCGCCGGATATGGCCGCCGCCTCGCGCCTGAGCGCCGAGCCCAGCTTCAACTCCAACTTCCGCACCACCTGCGTGGCCACGCGCCTGAGCGGCGGCCACGCCAACAACGCCCTGCCGCAGACCGCCCAGGCCAACGTGAACTGCCGCATCTTCCCCGGCCACTCGCCTGAGGAGATTCGCCAGCAGCTCATCGCCCTCTTTGCCGACCCCAAGCTGAGCGTCAGGTACGTCTCGGATGCCGGCGTGGTGTCTGACACCGCTCCGGATCGCAAGGCCATGGCGCCGCCCGCGCCCATCCAGGAGGTCTTTGAGCCGCTCACCCGCATCACGCAGCAGATCTGGCCCGGCACGCCGGTCACGCCGGTCATGGAAAACGGCGCCAGCGACTCCATCTACTTTGCCCAGGCCGGCATCCCCTGCTACGGCTACTCCGCGGTTGCGCTGGAGCGCGACGACGATCGCGCCCATGGGCAGGATGAGCGCCTCCCCGTGGACTCCTACTGGAAGGCGCTCGACTTCTTTTACGCGTTTGCCCGGGCGCTGGGCGGCCAGTAGCGCCCGGCGTTGTTTTTCCGGCAACGCAAAACCGGCATGGACGCAGTTGGCGCTGCGTCCTGCCAGCCTGCCTTTCTCTCTCTTCCGCTGATAAACTAGAAGTGCATGATCCTCCCGTTTGTCCGCGAAATCTTCGCGGAGCTGGAGCAGTCCACCGCATTCGATCGCGTGCAGAGGCACCTGAGTCTCGGCACGGGGCGGCGTTGTGTCTCCGGCCTCACCTCCACGGCTCGTTCGCTCTATCTGCCGCTCATGGCGCGGGCCGCCCGGCATCCCATTCTCGTCATCGTGGCAGACAACAAGGCTGCCGAGGCGCTGGAGCTGGCGTTGCGCGCCACCAGCGAGCTGACCGGCGCCGTTGATCCCGCCCGCGTGGTTCGTCTGCCCGCCTACGACGTGCTCCCGTTTGAAAACCTCTCGCCCCACCCCGACGTGCAGGAGCAGCGCGCAGCCGCCCTGTGGAAGCTGGCCGCCGGCGCGGTCTCCATCCTGATTGCGCCCGTTGAGGCCGCGGCCATGCGGCTCTTTGACCGCGAATACTACGCCAGCCTTGCCGTCACGCTGCGCCGCGGCGAAGAGATGGACATGGAGGTGCTCACCGCGCACCTGGCCAGCGTAGGCTACACGCAGATGGACCTGGTGGAGATGCCCGGCCAGTTCACGCGCCGCGGCGGCATCCTCGACGTCTACTCGCCCGAGTCGGATCGCCCCGTGCGCATCGAGTTCTTCGGCGATGAGATTGAGACCATCCGCAAATTCGATCCCGAGTCGCAGCGCTCGCAGTCCGGCCTGGACGAGGTGCAGCTGCTCCCGCTGACGGAAACGCCGGTTACCGAGCGCCTGCTGGCCGCCGTGAACGCGCGGCTCAGCCGCCAGCGCATCCAGGTGGAAGGCGAAGACGCGGAAGAGGCTCTTGCCATGGAAGCGGCCGCCGGCGGCGGCGTCAGCGTCTTTCCCGGCTGGGAGTTCTTCAGTTGCGTGGCCGGTGCTGAGAGTCATCTGCTCAAGCTGGTGCCGCGCTGTATGCTCTTTGTGGATGAGCCCGCCATGGTCCGCAACCAGGTGGATCGCTGGTGGAACAAGGTGGAGCAGCGCCATGAGCGCTCCGGCATCGGCTCGCTCATTCAGCCGGAAGACATCTACATGCGGCCTGAAGTGCTGCAGGGCCTGTTGCAGTCGCATCCCGGCATCGATCTGGATCAGCTCGGCGCGGTTGACGTGCTCGATGAGGACAACACGCTCGGCGAAATCGCCTTCAGCTCGCGGCCCACGCTGCGCTTCCACGGCTCCATTCCCGCGCTCACAGAGCAGTTGCGGAATCTGATGGCCTCCGACCAGCGCATCGTGCTCGCCGTGCCCACGCAGGGCGACGTGGAGCGCATGGCCACCGTCATGCGCGAGTACCAGGTTCCGTATCGCCTGGGCAGCCGCGTGGCGCATGGAGCTGAGACCATGCTGGAGGAAGCAAGTTATCTCTCCGGCGATCAGCGCGTGCCCGTCCTCGTGCGCACGCAGCTTGCCTCCGGCGTCAGCTTTCCCAACTCCAACGTCATCGTCTTCGGCGCCAACGATCTCTCCGACGAAGCCGACATCACCGCGCGGCCTGAGCCCAAGCGATCCAAGACCGCGGCCTTCGTCTCCGACTTCCGCGACCTCAGCATCGGCGATTATGTCGTGCACGTGGAGCACGGCATCGCGCAATATCAGGGCCTCAAGGAGATCGTGCAGGACGGTCTCTCCGTCGAATTCATGATTCTGGAATTCGCCGAGCAGGCCAAGCTCTACGTGCCGCTAACGCGCCTTGACCTCATCCAGAAATATCGCTCCACGGATGCCGGTCCCGCGCCTGTGCTCAACAAGCTCGGCTCGCAGCAGTGGAGCAAGACCAAGGCGCGCGTGCGCAAGGCCATGCAGGATATGGCCGGCGAACTGCTCAAGCTCTACGCCGAGCGCCACACCGCTCAGGGCACCGCCTTCTCGCCCGACAACGAGTTCCAGCGCGAGTTCGAAGATTCCTTCGACTACAACGAGACCGATGACCAGCTCTCGGCCATCGCCGCCATCAAGCAGGACATGGAATCCACCATGCCCATGGATCGCCTGCTCTGCGGCGACGTCGGCTATGGCAAGACCGAAGTGGCCATGCGCGCCGCCTTCAAGGCTGTGCAGGACGGCAAGCAGGTGGCCGTGCTCACGCCCACCACCGTGCTCAGCTTCCAGCACTTTGAGACCTTCAAGCGCCGCTTCGCGCAGTTTCCCATCCACATTGAGATGATCTCGCGCTTCCGCACCGCGAAGGAGCAGAAGCTCATCGTGGAGCAGGTGGAGCACGGCAAGGTTGATATCCTCATCGGCACGCATCGCCTGCTCTCAAAGGACATCAAGTTCCAGGATCTCGGCCTGCTCATCGTCGACGAGGAGCAGCGCTTCGGCGTGCGCCACAAGGAGCGCCTCAAGCAGTTGCGCAAGGAGATTGACGTGCTCGCCATGTCTGCCACGCCCATCCCGCGCACGCTGCACATGTCGCTCGTGGGCCTGCGCGACATGAGCGTGATTGAAACGCCGCCCAAGGATCGCATGGCCATCCAGACCGTCGTGGCCCGGTTCGATGAGAAGCTCGTCCGCTCTGCCATTGAGGTCGAGCTGGAGCGCGGCGGCCAGGCGTACTTCGTGCACAATCGCGTCGAGTCCATCTACGAGATCGCCGCGCGCATTCAGGAGCTGGTTCCCGCGGCGCGCGTCATCGTCGGTCATGGGCAGATGAGCGAGGGCGATCTTGAAAAGGTCATGCTTGCCTTCATGCATCATGAGTACGATGTGCTGGTGGCCACCACCATCATTGAGAATGGCCTCGACATTCCGCTCGCCAACACCATCCTCATCAACCGCGCCGACCGTCACGGCCTCAGTGAGCTGTACCAGTTGCGCGGGCGCGTTGGCCGCTCCAACCGCCGCGCTTATGCGTATTTACTCATCCCGCCTGAGCAGGAGTTGAGCGAGATCGCCCGCCGCCGCCTGGCCGCGCTCAAGGAGTTCAGCGACCTTGGCGCAGGCTTCAAGATCGCCGCGCTCGATCTCGAGCTGCGCGGCGCCGGCAACATGCTCGGCGGCGAGCAGAGCGGACACATTGAGGCAGTTGGCTTTGAGCTTTACACCTCCATGCTGGAGGCGGCCGTGAAGGAGATGAAGGGCGAGAGCGCCGAGGAGCGCCCGTCCACGCAGCTCAATCTCGGCATCGCGCTGCGCATTGACGAGGCCTACGTGCCCGAAGAGAACCAGCGCCTGCGCCTCTACAAGAAGATTGCCGGCGCGGAGAGCGAAAAGGTGCTTGCCGACCTGCGCGCGGAGATGGAAGACCGCTACGGCGCGCTGCCGGATGCAACGGTGTACCTGCTTGAGGCCGCCGCTCTGCGCCTTGCGTGCGAGCACCTCGGCATCGCGCAGATGGACCGCAAGCGCACCGAGTTGCAGATTCGATTTACAGAGAATGCGCGCATCGATCCGCAGCAACTGATGCGCATGGTGGCGCGCAACGCCAAGCGTGGAGCGCAGTTCACGCCCCAGGGCATGCTCAAATATCCTTTGACCGCCACTCGTCCGGATGAAGTGCTGCTGGAAATCCAGGACCTGCTCACCAGCCTGGCCCCCGCGCCAGTCAATGCTTGAACCAACCACGCACGAGCTGAAGAGGACGCATGAAGAAACTTGTTGCGATGTTTGCGATTGGAGCCTGTATGTCTGCCACCGTGGCCGCGCACGCGGAAAAGGAATCCTGGAAGCAGCAGTTCCAGCGAGTCTCCGACGAGTACTTTGACCAGGTGTACTTCCACTACCAGCCCACCTCGGGAACCTCCGTCGGCTATCACCAGTACGATCCGCAGCTCGAAGACTTTTCGCGCAGCAACATCGACGCCGCCGTCGCATCGCTCAAGAGCTTTGAGGCACGCGTCGATGCCATTCCGTCGGCCTCGCTCGATGAGACCACGCGCGGCGATCGCGCCATCGTGCTCGGCAACATCCGTTCCTGGCTGCTCACGCTGCAAACCATTCGTCCGTGGGAGAAGAACCCCGACATGTACTCCAGCACAGCGGCCAACGCGGCCTTCACGCTGATGGAGCGCAAGTTTGCCACTCCCGATGAACGGCTGCGTTCGCTTGTCGCGCGCGAAAAGCAGATGCCGCGCCTGCTCAACGAGGCCCGCGCCAATCTCAAGAACCCGCCGCACATCTACACAGAGATCGCCATCGAGCAGCTTCCCGGCATCGTCAGCTTCTTCCAGCATGACGTTCCGCTGGCCTTTGCCGACGCGCAGGACCCCGCGCTCAAAGCCGAGTTCGCGCAGACCAATGCCGCCGTCATCGCGTCGCTGAACAGCTATCTCGCCTGGCTCAAGAGCGACCTGCTCGCAAAGTCCAGCGGCGACTACCGCATCGGCGCGGACACCTTCGCCAAAAAGCTGCAGTACGACGAGATGGTGGACATCCCGCTCGACCGGCTGCTGCAGATCGGCTGGGCAGACCTGCACCGCAATCAGCAGCACTTCCAGCAGATCGCGCACGCGCTTGAGCCCGGCAAGCAGCCGAGTGCAGTGCTTGAGGAGCTTGGCAAGGATCATCCCGCGCCCGATCAGCTGCTCAACTCGTTCCGCTCCACGTTCAATGGGCTTGTCGCCTTCATCCGCTCGCGCAACATCGTCACCATTCCTTCCGACGTGCGGCCCATCGTGGAAGAGACGCCGCCCTTCATGCGCGCCACCACCTTTGCCAGCATGGATACGCCCGGCCCCTTTGAGATGCACGCCAAGGAGGCTTACTTCAACGTCACGCTGCCCGATCCTTCCATGACGCCCGCGCAGGTGGAGGGCTACATGCACTCCTTCAACGTGGGCACGGTCATCTCCACCGCCGTGCATGAGGCTTATCCCGGCCACTATGTGCAGTTCCTCTGGGTGCCGCGGGCACCCACGCGCGTGCGCAAGCTGCTGGGCGCCAACACCAACGTGGAAGGATGGGCGCACTACTGCGAGCAGATGATGCTCGACGAGGGCTACGGCCAGCCGGGCCAGGGCGCTAAAGACGAGCGCGAGTCAAAGCTGCTGCGCCTGGGCCAGCTGCAGGATGCGCTGCTGCGCAACGCCCGCTTCATCGTCGGCATTGAGATGCACACCGGCAAGATGAGCTTCGACCAGGCCGTCGAGTTCTTCCAGAAAGAGGGCTATCAGTCCAAAGAGACGGCGATGGTCGAGGCCAAGCGCGGAACCTCTGACCCAACCTATCTCTACTACACCCTGGGCAAGCTTGAGATCCTGAAGCTTCGTGAAGATTTGAAGAAAAAACAGGGCGCTGCCTTCTCGCTGGAACAATTCCACAATCAGTTTTTGAGCCAGGGCTTCCCGCCCATTAAGATTGTGCGGCAGGCCATGCTTGGCGACGATTCGCCAACACTGTAGCGCCACTTCATCGCACCACCGCCAGCGCGCGGGGCGGGCTTACCTTGCCCCGTGCTGACCCATTACCATGCAGTGAGTGCGCTGGATGGACATGCAGCGTTTGCCGGTCATCTTCCAGAAGAGGGGATTCAGATGAGGAGTCAGGTTCGAAAAGCAGTCTTTCCCGCCGGTGGCCTAGGCACACGATTTTTGCCCGCCACCAAGGTAATTCCCAAGGAGATGCTGGCGCTGGTCGACAAGCCCATCATCCAGTACGGCGTGGAAGAGGCAATTAATTCCGGCATCGAGCACATCATCATCATCACCGGGC
>JAJXXG010000767.1:8188-9824 GCA_021781255.1 Acidobacteriota bacterium | reverse complement strand
TTTACGGTCACCGTCTCGGCACCTGCGCTGGTAACCCCCAGCGAGATGTCAGAGCGCGGTGATGTATCTGCCAGCACCACGATGCCCTTGACCGTCGAAGTCTCAAAGCCTTTTGCTGTAACCTGCACGTCATACGTGTCAGGGATAAGATGGGAGACCGTGTAATCACCGGTTGCGTTGGTGGTCACGGTCACTGTCGTGCCTTTCCCTTCGTCGGTCACGGTCACCGTAGCGCCTGGTACCACTGCGCCGGTTTTGTCCGTGACCGTGCCGAAGATCGATCCGTAGACCGACTGGGCACGAGCCATGGTCGAGGAGAACAGGCATACGATGGCGAGGAGTGCCAGAGCGTACGCTGTTCGCGTGTACTTAGTCATGCGGTCTCCTGAGAAATACTCCAGGTTTCAAAAAGCCCATTGGCCGTTTAGCGTGGCCTGCTCCACCAGTGACTTCGCCTGATCCACTACCAGAACTTGCCGGCATGGATCCAAAGTCGCAGTACAAAGGCACACAACTAACTTTCGGCGCTCCGACGAGTCCTGCCGCGCTGGCGAGTCCCGTTCTCTCGTTTCCCTGAACACTCGCGTGTATCAAGCTTCATGTTCGGCTCAAAAAGCTTCGCCGAGTCACTTTCCGGCGAGCAAAAAATGTACTCCTGAGCACCGATGAACTCTATCGAAAGCAAGAGAGGATTGTCAATCTTTCGGCTGAGTTTTTTTCTAATCTGCTCGTCAATCGGTATAGTCAAATCCCGTAAGCGCTCATCTGAATGCTGCTAGTTGCCCTATGGAAAGGCATATATAAGCATCTATTGAAAACAATAGGCTTGCTTTGATTCGGCAAAGTGAGAGGATCGGCTCAACCAAGCTGTTATCTCCAGATTGCCGCTCCACGCGTTGAACTTTTTATAGCATTTGGTATGACAGATTTGATAAAATGACATATATATGTATTGTCATTTTAAGATTCGCCTACTAGCCGTTTCTGTACTCGTTGATGTCCACGAGCGCGTAAGCTGTTCAAGGGCAACAGCAATCCTTATCCATAAATAAATTGCTTTACTAAAGCGCCGGGCTCCAGTCGGCGGAATCGGCTCCGCTTTTCGGTCAGAGTCTGGATTCCCATCTTCTCAGAAGTTGGACTCCGAATGGGTTGTTGAATGCCCACTTCAGAGTTGGATGGAGACTATACATTTGCGGGCACTCTTGAGTTGCGAGCGGTGGCGTGAAGGACTCAAAATGAAAGCGTTATCTTCCACATCGGCGCTTTCGTTCGTGGATCACCAACCGCAGTGCTGCCGCCGGGCGATCATCCGGCTCAAACTCCAGCACCTGATCCAGCGTGGCCAGGGCCACCTCTCGTTGACCCAGCTCACACTCCACGGTAGCAAGGTTGATTCCGACTGTTTTTTCTGCAGGATTTCTTGCCAGTACTGGCGTCCACAACTGGATCGCGGCCAGAGGATGTCCAAACTCGGCCAGGATTGTCCCCAGGTTTCCTGCCGCGAAAGCATCCTCTGGATTAACCCGCAAGGCCGCTTCATACTCCTGCGCGGCGGCGCGAATCTGTCCGTTAACCTGGTGGAGAAATCCAAGCTGCGCATGCAGAGGCGCGTCCTCTGAGCTGGTCGATTCCT
>JAJXXG010000767.1:0-8178 GCA_021781255.1 Acidobacteriota bacterium | reverse complement strand
CCGCTTGCTTCGCTGCCTCGTGGTCGCCCAAAGCGGCAAATTGCGCATACGCCAGACCGAGGTCGCGATTGCGTGCGGGAGTTTCGATGCGTTCGGACCCCACCTCGAGCAGCGGCCCAGCGGTTGCAGGCGGAATCACTTTGGATGCGAACTGCGTCACGATGTGATGATCGGTCACCTGCTCATGCGCGATGTCGGTTGAGCCGGCTCGTTGCATGTGACAGGCGACGCAATCACGATGCTGCGGGAAGTGGGTCTGCGAGAATGGCGGATGGTCAGCTTCCGTCGGCGTTTCATGGCAGCTCAGGCAGCGAGCGCGATACCAGTTGACCTTTGCGCTGGGCGTCATCCGCGTGTCGCTGCCGTGCGGATCGTGGCAGGTGGTGCAGGTCAGCCGATCTCCGGAGGCTTGCTTGCAGGCACTGGCCAGCAGAGCCTCCCACTGGCTGGTTGCCCTTCCGTCTGATCCTAGCGCGCTGGCGTGTACGTAAAAACTGGCATAGTCCCATAGGTCGTCGCCGGGGCGAAAGTCCACAAGTTTTTTTCCGCGATGCACGATGGCCGCCTGTCCCTCCAGATGGCAGCTCAAGCAGATGGAATCGCGGTTTTTCGCAGGCATTTCGTCGATCTTCGCCATCGAGACGTGGCCGTCCGATTCCACATGCGCAGTGGCATCTCCATGACACGTTTCACATGTGATGCCACTGTGCTGAAACGGAACGTCAGCAAATTTGTTTCGGGCCTGCGCCATCGCCGTTTGCGCGCCCGAGGTGTGGCAGCGCAGGCAGCCAGGATCGACGGGCAGCGTAAGCGGCATCTCCGCAGCGTGCAGGAAGTTAGGTGCCATGTCCCATACGCGTTTCTGGGCATACCAGTTGATGGGCGCTTCGAACCAGTAGCCGTCCCGCTCAAACAGGTAGGTCCGCCCTTGCAGTCCCGAGCCGATGGAATACTGCAATACACGCTGGCCCTGAATCTCCGGGATAAGTTCCCCGTTCGACGCCATTGCTGGACGTGCGTAGTCCAGCACGACCTGCTGCCCATCTTTGCGAATGCGATATTCCACTCCCGTTGTGCTTTGCTTCAGGTCGGCGGGAATCAGCCCTTCTGCCGCCGGGCCACTGGCCAGCGCCATCGGTGTCTGCTCATATTTTCTGTAGATAGCCTGGTGGCAGCGCTCACAGCGGTTGTCGGGATTGTCTGCTCCCTGCTGCTCATCCGCCTGCGCTGCGCCCGCAGCAAACACACAGGCAACGCGGTCGCCACCGATCCTGCACAGCACGGCAAAGCAAGCCACAAACAACGTTATGGAGTGAAAAAAGCGCAGACTCAACCGACTTCCTGCTCTTGCTGCAATCTTCTTTAACTCTGTCAGCGACGCTTTTCGCCTGGCGAAAGACGCATTCTACGACGGATCGCCTTTCGCTTCATCAAAAAACGATTCACTCTCATTCATCTCCGTATCTTTGCCCACAGATTTCACGCAGCATTTTCCTCTGCCTCCGCAACGTCGGCACACCCTGGCTCATCTATCTAGCAGTACATCTATCACGCTCCTGTTGCCTGGCTGCCTACCGCGATCATCTCCGTAGATGGTGTTCAATATCGGGGCTCAAGGCAGGTTTTTTGTGAGCGTTGCACTTCACCCGCTAAAGTCAGAAGCAGAGGAACGGACATGCACGCACTCTCCGCCACGAACGATCCAGACGCCAGCATGATCCGGAGACCTGCGCCTGGACGACTGGCCTTGTTCCGTCTTTACGCGCGATGGTACCTGCGCCGCCACTTCCATGCGCTGCGTATAGCCAACGCCGGACGCATTCCGCGCCATGCTCACTCGCTGATTCTTTTTGGCAATCATGCTTCGTGGTGGGATCCGCTGACTGCGCTGCTGCTTGCGGAAGCGTTTCTGCCGGAGCGCGAGCATTACGCGCCGATGGACTCCGCCGCGCTCGACCACTACTCCATCTTCCGTCCGCTTGGTTTTTTCCCGGTGGAAAATAGGACACGGCGGGGGGCTGCGCAGTTTCTGCGTCAGGGGCAACAGGTTCTCTCGCGCCCCAACACTGCCCTTTGGATCACCCCCGAGAGTCAGTTTCAGGATGTACGCAAACGTCCCATCGTTTTTCGTTCCGGTCTGGGCACGTTGATGGCGCGCATCGGCCGCCTCACCTGCATTCCCATCGCCATCGAATACACATTCTGGAACGAGCGGCTGCCGGAGATTCTCGTCAACTTTGGCGAACCGCTGGAGATTGCCGACGGTCACATGGAGCAGCCCCGCACCTGGACCAATCTGCTTGCCTATGCGCAGGCAGCCACTCTGGATGAACTTGCCATGCTCGCCTCGGAGCGCAATCCTGCCGCGTTTGAGACGATGCTGGATGGGACATCCGGCATCGGTGGCATCTATGAAGGCTGGAAGCGACTGGTGAGCGCTTGCACGGGAAGACCTTATCATCGCGATCACGGAAGTCTGCACACAAAATGACCCTCTCCCCATACGCAGTTCTCGCCTGGTTTTCATTGGCAGCCGCATCGATTCCGCTGCTGCTTTTCGTTATCAACATCCGGCTTTTTCGCCGTCCGTGCCTGTGCGGAGACAACCCCGAGCTATTGCCCGTATCGGTGCTGATTCCAGCACGGAACGAGGAGCTTTCGATCGCGGATGCAGTGCAATCCGTGCTGGCATCGCAGGGGGTGAAGCTGGAACTGATCGTGCTCGACGACAGCTCGACGGATCGCACCGCGGCGATCGTTCGTGCGCTTGCCTTGACCGACACACGCCTGCGCCTCGAACAAGCTCCGCCGCTGCCGGAGGGATGGAACGGCAAACAACATGCCTGCTGGCATCTGGCTTCGCTGGCACAAAACCCCGTGCTCTGTTTTCTGGATGCGGATGTGCGACTGGGGCCTTTAGCGCTGGCTCGAATGCTCACCGAGCTGCACCCGGACTCAACCGGAATGGTCACAGGGTTTCCTCGCCAGATCACGAAAACATGGCTGGAATGGCTGCTGATCCCGCTGATCCACTTCATCCTATTGGGTTTTTTGCCACTTCCCGGAGAACGGTTCACGCGACGCCCGGGCTTTGCCGCTGGCTGCGGCCAATTCATGATGGTGCGCCGCAGCAGCTACTTCGCCAGCGGTGGGCACTCGGCCATTCGCACCACCATGCACGACGGGCTGCTGCTGCCCGAGCTCTTCCGCCGATGCGGAATCCAGACGCACGTTTATGACCTGACAGCCGACGCCGTCTGCCGCATGTACCGCAGTGCCGCTCAGGTCTGGAGCGGACTGAGCAAGAACGCCACCGAAGGCATGGCTGCGCCCTCCCGCATTGGCATCTTTACCCTGCTGCTCGTTTGCGGTCAGGTTTTGCCGCTTCCGTTGCTGCTGTGGTCGCTGATGACAGGAGATGCATCAACCTTTCAACTCGCGATGGTGGGCTTGAGTCTCGGGCTCATCCAGCGCATTGCCTCTGCCGTGCGCTTTGGTCAAAGCTGGCGCGGAGCCTTGCTGCACCCGCTTGGTGTACTGATGCTGCTTGTGCTGGAATGGAATGCCCTTGTTCGGAAACTCATGGGCCGACCCGCAACGTGGAAGCAGCGCAGTTACCCTGTTGGGTAACAACGCTCGTATTTGAAAACAAGAGTCCCGTGTCGGGTCGCGCCATCCGGAATCCGCAGAACCGAAAAGAATGGCCCACAGGCGTAGTGCTGAAACTTGCGACTTTACCGCCAGTCTTTTGTGGGGTGTTTCGTCTGGATTGACTTCATCCATTCGTTCACCGCAGGGGGGAAGCGAAAACATGAGTCCAAGGACGTTCGTTTGGGGCTCCTGGTGTGTATGGGGTGAGCGTGCAGAACTTCTACATTCGATGGAAGTATGGTCAATACGGATCATGCCTTCATCGCCAGATGAACACGCGGATGGATCGGCGGAGTCCTGCCTGCAACTACAATAATGGAATGAGGCTTTGGAAAAAGATACCTCTGCGCTTCAAAACACGGGTCTGCTGGTACGGCTTTGCCATTCAGGTTTGTGTAGCCGCCAGTGCCTTGCCGCCCGCGAACCCAATGAATCGCGCTCAGTACTCCGACCTTTACGCGCAGAGACTTGCCACCGCCAGAACTGCTTATTTTCGCGTCATCACCTCCAGCAATCGCGCAGCCGATATCGCTGCGCACAAGGCACTGGCAGAGTTGGAAGATGCCTACCCGGACGATCCGACGGCTGAGGCGTACCACGGAAGTCTGGAACTGCTCGACGCCGCACATAACTGGCAGATATGGAATCTGCATCGCCAGGCGAGCGATGGTCTGAGCCGCCTCGACGAAGCGATTCGACACGCACCCAACGATCCTGAAGCACGCTTCATTCGCGCCGCTACCAGTTGGCACCTGCCCGCGTTCTATCACCGTCGCCAACAGTGCGAAGAGGACTTCGCCTGGCTTGCTCAACGCGCTCAAAGCGACGCACATGTCGGCAAATTGCCGCCTGAGCTTGCCGCCGCTTCCCTCAACTACTGGGGACAGATTCTGGTGCGCCGAAAGGATTATTCTTCCGCCAGGAGCGCATTTCAGCAGGCAATCCAGATCGCTCCGCAAAGCCCCGGCGCGCAGGACGCAGCGCGACGTCTCCACAACCTGCTGTAGCGCGCGCGCTCAGGATTTTTCCAACGGTTTCCGCGCAAAGTAATAGAGCGAGTACGCCAGCGCCACAAACATGAGCACAGAAACCCAGTCATGATGGAGCCAGGTATCCTGCGGCAACTGGATGGGGAGCGTCTTCCCGCTCAGCGACTCATAGGCTTTGATGGCGACACCGATCAACCCCATAATGCCGCCAGCGGCAATCAGCCCTGAGGCGTAGAGCGATCCGCCACTGACCTCGCTCTCAGAGGCCGCGGCATCACCTGTTTTTTCAAGCGCGCGATCCACCATCCAGCGCATGACTCCGCCGACAAAGATGGCCAGCGTCGTGCCGATGGAAAGGTAAGCGCCGACGGCAAAGGTGAGCGACCGGACGCCGAGCAGCTCGACGCCAATCACGAGAAAGACGCCCATCAGCACCAGCCCCCACGGCAGCTTGCGGCTCAGGATTCCGTTGATGACGGTGGCCATCAGCCGCGCCTGCGGGGCGGCTGCCTTTTCGCTTCCAATCCCCTGTATCCACTGCACTTCGATCCGCTTCGTCTGTGGCGAATAGAGATACTTGCCGTCCGCCAGCACGGACGAACCAATCGCATTGAGCACCACGTAGTCGTCGCCGTGCAGCACCGAGCCTCCGGTCACGGTGAAGTTTTTGGGTGCGTGCGCATCCTGCTGAATCTCCACACCCTGATGCGGCTGAGACAGATCCCACGGTTGCGGAGCCAGGCGAAACTCCTGAAACGCCGTATTCATGGCCGTAAGCGTAAACCCGATGATGATCGTCGAGACGCACACGCCGATCATGAGCGCGACCTGCTGCAATCGCGGCGTGGAGCCAACCAGATAGCCTGTCTTGAGGTCCTGGCTGGTGTCGCCTGCATTCGAAGCTGCGATGCATACGGCACCGCCCACGGTGATCGCCAGCGCGCCGTAGGCAGGAGCCGTCCATCCTTTCAGCAAAAAGACCGCCGCCGTCGCCATCAACGTGGCAATCGTCATCCCTGAGACAGGACTGGCGGAACTGCCGACAATGCCCACGATGCGGGCACTGACTGTGACAAACAGAAATCCGAAGACTACCACCAGCAGAGAAGCCGCCAGATTGGCCCATACTCCGACCAATGCTCCGGGCACCGGATGCAGTTGCAGGAACAGAAACATGATGACGACCAGCAGCACCGACCCGCCGAGCACGACGCTCATGGGCAGATCATTTTCCGTTCGTCCCGGCTTTGCCTGCGCGGACTTTGCCTTTACGGATCGGCCTGCGCGCATGGAGCGAATTCCGCCGGCCAGCGCGCCGATCAGCGTAGGCATCGTCTTGAGCAGCGTAATCAACCCGGCAGCAGCGACCGCGCCAGCACCCATCGGACGGATATAGGTGGACCACAGATCGCTCGGCGACATCTCGCTGATAAGACGCGTTCCCGGATAAACAGGATGATTCAAAACGCGTCCAAAGAAGGAGATGAGCGGCATCAACACGAGCCACGAAATTGCGCCGCCAGCGACGAGCACTCCTGCCACGCGCGGCCCGATAATATATCCGACTCCAAGATATTCCGGCGTCACATCGGCGCGAATCGCAGCCCCTTTCAGGATGTGTTGCGGTCCAAAATCCGGCTCGTAGTTTGGCGTGGCTGGCCAGGCAGACAACAGATTGTCATTTTGGAAGAGCGTGTAGAGACCGCCGAGTCCCAACCCGAAGAAGACCCGACTTGCAAACGATCCTCCACGATCTCCAGCGATCAGCACATCGGCGCACGCTGTCCCCTCCGGATACGTCAGCGTCTCGTGTTCTTCCACAATCAACTGACGTCGCAGTGGAATCATGAACAGCACGCCAAGCCAGCCGCCGACGAGCGCCAACATGAAAATGCGCGCGTACTCCAGATCAAAGCCCAGAAAGATCAGCGCAGGCAGGGTGAAGATCACTCCCGATGCAATGGACTGGCCCGCGTTGCCGGTGGTCTGGACGATGTTGTTTTCCAGGATGGACGATCGCCCGAAGACTCGCAAAATGCTGATGGACAGGACGGAAATCGGAATCGAGGCCGCCACGGTCAATCCCGCGCGCAGGCCCACATACACCGTCACGGCACCAAAAATAATCCCAAAGATCGAACCCAGAATCAGCGCGCGAAAGGTAAACTCCGCAGGCGACTGCTCTGACGAAACATATGGACGAAACATAGACACGCAAACCCCTCCCCGCATTCAATCCTGACCAGCCACGAGTTCAAACCAGCATGAGCGACTATAGCCGATTCCCCGTTCTTTCGTGAATTGCGCAGGCTCTTCTTCCATGCGGAAGAAAATCCGGTAAAACCGGGATGTTCGTGTACTTCAGCATAGATTTCTCTGGCGAACTCTGCATATACTGGTTGCCAGAGTCGCAACGGGCGTCCTGCGGCCACAAATCTGGTTTGTGAGGTGCGAATTCAGTAGCCTGCCTCGACCCGAACCGATCCCGGAACGCTTTCGCGCGGAAGCTACCCAGTTTTCTGCGTCCCGTCGACTTGCTTTCCTCCCTTCGCTTGGCCGTCACTTTCTGTCATCGCTTGCATCGGTTCTCTCGCCGGATCTCTGCTTCCTCTGCGATCAACCACTGATACGATTTTCAGCTGCGCCGGTTTGCGAAGACTGCTGGAACACGATACGAACCACGCCCACCTGTCCTGATCCCTGCTTTCGCTGCGGAGCATCTCTGGCCGTTTTCAGCCAGTCTCCTTCAGCGGATGCGATTTGTCGAGTTTGCCGCTTCGCACTGCCGCCCTTCACGCGCGTTGTTACCTTCGCCACCTACCGCGACCAACTGCGCCTGGCCATCCACGCTCTCAAGTACAGCCGCATCCTGCCCATGAGCCGACCGCTGGGCCAAATGCTGGCGGCGGCGATCGCTTCGATGGCCGCCGAAGCTCCTACGCCGATGCTCGTCGTTCCTGTACCGCTGCATCCGCGCCGCCAGCGCGAGCGGGGGTTCAACCAGGCGCGCCTGCTTGCTGCATCTGCTCTCCAGTCGCTGCGCCGAACGCACTCGGGTTGGGCGCTCCAACTCTCGCCCGCTTCTCTTATCCGACATCGCGAGACCGCGCCACAAGCTTTGCTGGCGCCCCACCAGCGACGCATCAACCTTGCTCGCGCTTTTCGCGTGGCTGAGCCTCGGCAGATCAAGGGCCGCAACATCCTGCTGGTTGACGACATTGTGACCACCGGCGCCACGGCGCGAGCCTGCGCTCAGGCACTGCTGGACGCTGGCGCATCCAGTGTTTCCATCGCCGCCCTGGCGCGCGCCCAGTTGAGCGTGGAGAACGGGCGCTGGATTCCGGCAGATGCTTTGGACAATACCCATTGCGTTCATTACGAATTGCCGGACGATCTTCCGACGAACGCTCATCCACCCACTCCACATCCCACATAAACCCGGAACGTACACGCCATCGATTGACAGATCCACAACCGCTACAACCACACATTTTGACGAGGAGATTCCGATGTCGCTTGGTAAAGCCATGATCCACGC
>JAJXXG010000575.1 GCA_021781255.1 Acidobacteriota bacterium | reverse complement strand
TGGAAGCTGCCGGGGCAGACGGGCGTGCGGCTGACGGTGGCCGACACGGGAGCCGGCATGGAGGCCGAGGTGCGCGAGCGCATCTTTGAGGCGTTTTTTACGACGAAGGATGTGACGGGGACGGGCCTGGGCCTGTGGGTGAGCCACGAGATTATT
Source organism: Acidobacteriota bacterium (assembly GCA_021781255.1). The sequence goes on along the minus strand of JAJXXG010000575.1, from coordinate 9,694 downwards.
TTGAAGCACCACGGGCTGGTGCATGTGCGCACCCGGACGGCGGCGAAGGGCGGGTCGTCGGGCACGGTGTTTCAGATTTTCTTCCCGGATAACCAGGACCTGACGGCGGCGGCTCAGCAGCCGGCCCTGGCGCAGGCGTGACGCTCCAACAGAAGAGGTATTGAGCGGGGCGGGCAGGTGGGGTAGAACGATGCTGTGCCGCGGAACTTTTTCCGGGCAGAGGGGTTATAGATTACAACGCGGCTCGGATTCCACCGTCCAAAAGGGAGCAGGAACCGAGGTTGCGAAGCTTTGGCGGGAGATAGAGAACGATGAATCGGCCAATGTTCAAGCAGGTGTTTCCCAGGGCGCTGGCGTGGGCGGCGGTTGCCGCGCTGTGCGGGGTGATTGCGCTGGCGCAGAATGCGGCGCCGGCAGCCGGGCAGCGAACGGACGGGCAGATCGAGATGGACGTGGTGCACGCCCTGGACGGGGCGCAGGCGCTGAAGAACGATCTGATCACCGCGGCGACGATTCAGGGTCAGGTGACGCTGGCGGGGACCGTATCGAGCGCGGACTCGAAGAATCTGGCTGAGTCGATTGTGAAGGGCGTTGCGGGCGTGACCGGGGTGAAGAACAACCTGAAGGTGGGCAACCCGGCGGATGCGCAGAATCTGCCGCAGGAGCAGGGCGCCGCGAATGATTCAGGGGCGCCGGCAACGGCGGGCAACCAGCCGTATGGCTCCGGTCAGCCACCGGCGACCGCGCCGAGCCAGGATTACGGGCAGAACGGGCCACCGGACTACGGGCAGAATCCTCAGCCGGGGTACGGGCAGAACCCGCAGCCGGGCTATGGGCAGAACCAGTATCCCAACAACTATGGGCAGAATCAGTATCCGGACCAGCGCGGGCCGCAGGGGCAGTACCGTCAGCAATATGCGCCATCGCAGCCACGCCGGCCGATGTATCAGATTGCCAGCGGGCCGGTGACGGTGCCGGCGGGCACGCTGCTGCAGGTGCGGACCAGCGAGCCGGTGAGCAGCAAGCGGGCCATGGAAGGGACGCCGGTGCAGTTCACGGTGATTCAGGATGTGACGCTGGGCGGGGTGCTGGCGATTCCGCGCGGCGCGACGGTTCATGGAGTGGTGACGGGTATCCGGCGCGCGGGCGAGCTGGCGGGCAAGCCTGAACTGGCGCTGCAACTTACGTCGCTTGACCTGAGCGGACAGAACTACCCGATCCAATCGGATGTGTTCAAGGTGCGGGGGCCGAACAAGGCCGGACGCACGGCAGGGAATGTGGTTGGGACGGCTCTGCTGGGCGCGATTGTGGGCGGCGTGGCCGGTGGCGGCCCTGGCGCGGCGATCGGAGCGGTGGCGGGCGGGGGCGTGGGCACGGCGGTGTCGGCGGCTCAGTCCGGGCCCAATGTGTGGATTCCATCGGAGGCGCTGGTCAGCTTCCACCTTGCGTCTCCTTTGACGGTGAATCCGGTGAGCGAGCAGGAGGCCGAGCAACTGGGCGAGGGACTGAATCGCGGGGGGCCGTCGCTGCAGCAGCGCGGCTATCGTCAGCGGCCTTATGGCTATGGAGCGGGCGCTGGCTATGCGTATCCTTATGCGAATCCCTATGGATATGCGCCGGTGTATTACAGGCCGTATTTTTACTCGGGCGGGTTCTATTATTGGCGTTAGGAGTCAGTGATTGGCAAAAAGGCATCCTGCGGGATGCCTTTTTTGCGATGCGGGCAGGGGCGGCGGTGTCATTTCCGGCGGTGGCGCTCATGGGGTGGATGGTCGTCTATAATGGCATACAGTCGCGTCAAGCGAGAAATGCGCATCCGCGGGGGATGCCGCGCCTCAAGCCGCCGCAGGGCGTTGCCGGGGCGGGCTTCTCATGGCCGCGCGTAGAGAGTTGAAGGCTCAAGTCCATCCATGATTCGTTTCCTGCAAAAAGAGAATCGCGTTACCAAGGCTCTTTTCGTTGTGATCATTGCCGCCGCTTCGGTGTCGATGGTTGTTTACCTGATTCCAGGCCTTACCGGGCAGGGCGCTTCAGCGGCCGATACGTATGCGGTGGTGTATCCGCACTGGTACAGCCGCCTGTTTGCGTCCGGCGACACGATCAGCCAGGCGAAGGTTTCGCAGCTTGCGCGCATGCAGGTGATGCAGCGGAACCCGCAGTACGCGGACAATCCGATGATTGTGAGCCTGTTTGAGCAGCAGGTGGGCCAGCAACTGGTGCAGCAGCAGATCCTGCTGGCGGAAGCGGCCAAGCTGGGCATTCGCGTGAACGATGCGGCGGTGCGCCAGTACCTGCAGACGGGGCCTTCCGCGCAGATTCTTTTTCCGGGCGGAAAGTTCATCGGGACGGATCGGTATGCGGCTCTGATTCAGAGCCAGTTCGATATTCCTGTCTCTGAGTTTGAAGAGAACGTGAAGCACGATATCGCCATCCGGCGGCTTGAGTCGCTGATCACGGCGGGCGTGACGGTGAGCGACCAGGAAGTGCGCGATACGTTCCGCAAGAGCGGCACGAAGATCAAGTTTGATTACGCGGTGATTTCGGCGGACGATCTGCGGAAGCAGATCAATCCATCGGATGCGGAACTGGAGGCGTTCTTCAAGAAGAACGCGGCGCGCTATGCGAACGCGGTGCCGGAGCAGCGGAGCATCACGTACTTTGCGTTTACGCCGGACCAGGCTCCGGGCGGAGTGCAGCAGCCGACGCAGCAGGAGATTCAGCAGTACTACACGGCGCACCAGTCAGAGTATGCGACGCCGGAGCAGGCGCGCTCGCGTCACATTCTGATCAAGGTTGATCCGGGAGCGGACGCGAAGACGGACGCGGCGGCGAAGGCCAAGGCGGAGGGCATCCTGAAGGAGCTGCAGGGCGGGGCGAATTTTGCGGAGCTGGCGAAGAAGTACTCCGATGACCCGGGCAGCAAGGACACGGGCGGTGAGCTTGGCTTTGCGCAGCGCGGCCGGATGGTGCCGGAGTTCGACAACGCGATTTTTACGCAAAAGATTGGCGACTACAAGCTGATCAAGACGCAGTATGGGTATCACATTGTGCAGGTGGAAGAGCGTCAGGCGGCGCACACGCAGCAGTTGAACGAGGTGCTGCCGACGATTCAGGCGACGCTGATACGGGAGAAGTCGGCGGCGGCGCAGGAGAACTATGCACGCGCGCTGACCTCCGAGGCGATCAAGAACGGGCTCGATAAGACGGCTGCGGCGCATCATCTGCAGGTGGTGACCACGCCTCCGGTGGGCGAGCAGGGCGTGATTGCGGCGCTGCCGGATGGGTCGCAACTGCTGGCCAAGGCGTTCCAGTCCAAGCAAGGCGATCCGGCACAGTATGCGCCGACGGGCGAGGGATACGCGATTTTCCAGGTGACGGGCGTGACGGCGGCGCATGCGCCGACGTTTGCTGACTGGAAGAGCCACGTGCTGGACGACTACCGCAGTGAGCAACTGCCCGCGCTGCTGAGCCAGAAGACGAAGGAACTGGCCGACAAGGCGAAGTCCATGAACGATCTGGCCAAGGCTGCCAAGGAGATGGGCGCGACGGTGAAGACCAGCGACGAGGTGACCTTGAGCGGCCAGGTGCCGGACCTGGGCCAGGTGGGCCAGGTGGCTCCGCAACTGTTTGACATGACGCCGGGCACGATCAGCGGGCCTATCAACGCAGGGCGAACGGGCGTGGTTGCCAAGCTGCTGGACAAGCAGGAGCCGACGGCGGAAGAGATTGCCAAGAGCTTTGACCTGATGCGCGATCAGATTCTGGAGCAGCGGCGCGGAGAGGCGTTCAACATTTTTGCCAGCAACGTAATCAACGACTACAAGAAGCACAACCTGGTGCAGATCAACGCCAAGCCGCAGACGCAGCTTCCGGGCGAATAGCCGGAGGCAGCGAAACCAAGTACAACAGATGGCCCGCATCCGGCGATGGATGCGGGCCTTTCTGCATCTGCAATGCAGGGGCGGGCGGGGCGGACCTTTGCGCGCAAGGGCGGGTGTGCGGAGATAATGCAGACATGCAATTCAAGCGCTCTTCGGGAGTTCTGCTGCACGTGAGTTCTCTGCCTTCCTATGGAGGCATCGGCGATCTTGGCCCCGCGGCTCAAGAGTTTGTGGCCTTTCTGGCCGCGGCAAAACAGCACATCTGGCAGGTGCTTCCCCTGTGCTCGACGGGCTATGGGCACTCGCCGTATGCGGGCTCGTCGGCGTTTGCGGGCAATCCGCTGCTGATCAGCCTGGAGTATTTGTCGGACTGGGGATGGATTGACGGCGGTCGCATTGCGGGGCTTGCGGGGCGCAGCGGCAAGGTGGACTTTGGCGAGGTGGAAGCGCGCAAGCTGCCGCTGCTGGAGGAGGCCGCGGGCAACTTCCTGGATCGCGGGCCGCGTGAGGAGGGGCTGGCTGAGCAATGGCGCGAGTTTGAGGCGTTCTGCCGCGCGGAGTCTGCGTGGCTTACCGACTATGCGCTTTATGCGGTGCTGCGGCGCGAGTTCAATACAGGCGCGTGGACGGAGTGGCCGGAGGCATTGCGGCGGCGCAGGCCGGAGGCGCTGGCGCAGGCGGCGGCGCGACACGGCCGCGAGCTGGCGCGCGAGCAGGCTCTGCAATTCGCTTTTGCAAAGCAGTGGCAGGCGCTTCGCAAGTCGGCGGCGGGCAGCGGCATCCGCATATTGGGCGACGTGGCCATTTTTGTGAATATGGATTCGGCCGATGTGTGGGTACATGCGGAGATTTTCGATCTGGACGAGGCACTGAAGCCGGCGCGCGTTGCCGGGGTGCCGCCGGACTATTTTTCACCGACGGGGCAGCGGTGGGGCAATCCGCTGTACCGGTGGGATGTGCTGGCCGAGCGGGGGTTCGACTGGTGGATTGAGCGGATTCGCCGGGCATGCGAGCTGTATGACATTGTGCGGCTGGACCACTTTCGCGGGTTTGAGGCGTACTGGTCGATTCCGGCGGAGGAGGAGACGGCGATCTATGGGAAGTGGGTGAAGGCGCCGGGGCTGGAGCTGTTTCGCGCGCTGGAGGCGGCGCTGGGTCCGCTGCCGCTGGTGGCTGAAGACCTGGGCGTGATTACGCCGGAGGTGGACGCGCTGCGGCTGGAACTGGGTTTGCCGGGGATGAAGGTAATTCAATTTGGTTTCAGCGACACGTCGGCGCACATGCACCTGCCGCATCAGTACACGCCTGAGACCGTGGCCTACACTGGCACGCACGACAACGACACGACGCAGGGCTGGTGGCAGACGGCGGGCGAGCAGGAGCGCGCGGCAGCGGAGGCGTATGTGGGACCGGTGTCCGTTATTGATGGCGTTGCGCGTCCGGTGTGGGCGCTGATTCGGGCGACCGCAACGAGCGTGGCATGGATGGCGGTGTTTCCTTTGCAGGACCTGCTGGAACTGGGCTCGGAGGCGCGGATGAATACGCCGGCAGTCGCCGCGGGCAACTGGAGCTGGCGCGCGACGGAGGGATGCCTGACGCCGGAACTGCGGGCACGACTGGCGGCGCTGGTGGAGGTGACGGATCGGGATAACGATCCGCTGGGCGGGCCGGAAGCATCAATGGCAACGGAGAACTGATTCTGCTTCGCGATGTTTGCGCAGGCCCGGATTCATGCTGTTCAGTTTATGTACGGGCTGAAGAGGCTGCGGAAAAACTCAAAGGAGTAGCCAAGACGAGTGGGCACAGAAGCGCAGGGCCTGAAGGCCGGGCTGGTTTTAAGCCACTTACGGCACGAGTAAACTCGTGCCCTGTTACAAGACATTGCGAGCGGCGAGTTTTTTCGCAGACTGTGAAGGCAGTACTCTTCAAACTGGCCCACCTCCGATTTTTGTAGGAGGCGGGCAAGCTTGCTATGCTGGCCGCAGATGGAAACTGCGGCGATTGAAACCCACGGTCTAACGCGGCGCTTTGGCGCGTTGACGGCCGTGGAGGATGTGACGCTGAGAGTGGCCCGAGGGCAGTTCTTCGGCTTTCTGGGGCCGAACGGCGCGGGCAAGTCCACCACCATTAAAATGCTGACCGGGCTGCTGGAGCCGAGTGCGGGCACAGTGGAGATCCTGGGCCAGCCTTTCTGGGCCGGAGCGCTGGAGCTGAAGCGGCAGATCGGCGTGGTGCCGGAGGGCATGGCGCTGGCGGGACGGCTGACGGCGCGGGAGTATTTGCGCTTTGTGGGCCGGATGTATGGGCTGGACCGCGAGACGACGAACCGGCGTACCGATGAGCTGCTGGACTTTATGCAACTGGCAGGGGAAACGCGCAAGCTGGTGACGGACTTTTCCCATGGGATGCAGAAGAAGCTGGCGCTGGCGGCGGCGGTGATTCACGGGCCGCGCGTGCTTTTTCTGGATGAGCCGTTCGAGGGCGTGGACGCGATTGCAGCGGGGATGCTGAAGACCATGCTGCAGGGGATGATTCAGCGCGGCGCGACGATCTTCCTGACGACGCACGTGCTGGAGATTGTGGAGCGTTTGTGCAGCCATGTCGCGATCATTCACCAGGGGCGGCTGGTGGCCAACGGGTCGCTGGAAGAGCTGCGCGCGGGGGTGGCGAGTACGCTGCCGGGCGCGGAGAGCAGCCAGCGGCTTACGCTGGAAGAGATTTTTCTTTCGATTGTGGGAGCGGGCGGGCAGGAGCCGGTGCAGGAGCTATCATGGTTGGCCTAGGCGCGGAGCGGGGCGGCGAGGCGCGTGTCGCGGCAGGACCGCTGAGCCGGCTGGCGCTGGGGCAATATGCGGCGCTGGCGGCGATGCGCTGGCAACTGCTGACCCACCGATTGCGCTCAGCCGAGGGGATGTTTGAGCTGGGGGCGCGCGGCGTTTCTTTTCTTGTCTACGCGCTGATGGGCGTGGGATTGGGCGTGGGGCTGGGCGTCATGGCGCACTCGCTGGTGGCGGAGCGCAACTGGCAACTGCTTCCGATTCTTTTCTGGCTGGTGTGCTTTCTGTGGCAACTGGTGCCGGTGGCGCTGGCGTCGTTTCAGCAGCAGTTTGACATGAGCGCGCTGCTGCGATTTCCGGTGAGCTTCAGCGCGTTCTGCCTGCTGTATGTGGTTTTTGGGCTGGGGGATATTTCCACGGTGATGGGCGGCCTTTGCAGCCTGGGCATCCTGGTGGGCGTATCGGTGGCGAGGCCGGATTTGTTTGCGTGGATTGGGCTGGGACTGGCGAGTCTTGGAGCGGCGAACATCCTGCTGGCGCGCGTGATTCTTGTGTGGATGGATCGCTGGCTTGCGCGGCGGCGCACACGGGAGATATTGAGCGCGCTGTTCGTGATGTTCCTGCTGAGCCTGCAACTGCTGAATCCCGCATTGCACGAGAGCGGCGGCAACGGAGCGAAGGGCTCCGGCGCGCGGATGGCGGCGCGGCGGACGATGGCGCAGGAGATGGAGCCGGTGGTGGATGCAGTGAGCGGCGTGCAGCAATGGCTTCCGCCGGGGCTGGTGGTTGTGGAACTGAAAGGCGCGGCGGAACACAAGCCGGGGCGCGCGCTGGCGGCCCTGGGGGCGCTTGGGGTGTATGTGCTGGCGACGGGAGCGCTGCTGGCGATGCGGCTGCGCGCAGAGTATCGCGGCGAGAGCCTTGGGGAAGTTCCAACCCAGAAGACAGAGCGGAGAGAAAGCGCGGGGTGGCTGCTTAACGGCGCCGGTCCGGTGGCGGCGGTGATGGAGAAAGAACTGCACACGCTGGTGCGGTCGATGCCTCTGCTTTATATGATTGGCGCGCCGGTGTTCATGGTGATTGTGCTGGGGAGCCTCTTTCGGAGCAGCGCGTCGATGCCTGGGCATGCGCATCTGCTGACTCTGCCGCTGTGCGTGGCGTATGCGCTGCTGGGGCCGGCGCAGATGATCTACAACAATCTTGGCGCGGAAGGCACGGGCATCCAGATGCTGTTTCTTTCACCCACGCGGATTGAGACGGTGATGCTGGCGAAGAATTTTTTTCACGCGCTGGTTTATGGACTGACGGCGCTGCTGGCGGGGGGGCTAGCGATTCTGATTCTGGGCCGGCCGAACGGCGTGGTGCTGGCTGCGACGATTGCGTGGCTTTTGTTTGCGCTGCCGGCCAATCTTGCGGTGGGCAACGCCTTCTCGCTGGCGATGCCGCACCGGCTGAACCTGGGACGGCTGACGCGGCAGCGCGGGTCGGCGGCGAGCGCGCTTCTGACCATGTTCATTCAGACGACGCTGCTGGGCGTGGCGGCGGCTGTGTTTGGGCTGTGCCTGTATGCCGGGCGGCTCTGGCTGGCGGTGCCGGTGTTCCTGGTGCTGGCGGGGGCGGCGGTGTTCGCGTGGCTGCGCGTGCTGCACAACGCCGACGGCGTGGCCAACCGGCGCAGGGATCTGCTGATGAACACGCTTGCGAAAGCGGAATAGCGTGGTGTCTCGGAAGTTCTTTACATACCTGAGCGCGACAAATGCAGGTCCTTCGACTTCGTTTGGCCGAAAATCGGCCAAACTTCGTTCAAGATGACAGCTCAAATTATGGTGCGACTTTTAGAGACAGGAGAATAGCGGAGAGGGCCTGTTTGCACTACCTCGGCAGTGTGAGCAGGCCCTAGTGAACTGCTGCTTCCAATGCTTCCTTCAGCCTCTCCCCTTACGGCGTTGCTGTCTGGAGTTGCTCAGGCAACCTTGGCATGTGCAATCTTATGCGCGGTGGAGTTTGTCACCTGGCAAAGCTGCAACTGAGTGGGCCCGGCGATCACCGTATCCAGCACCTTCAACACGTCGCGATAACCGGAGCGGTTATATGCGTCGGCATTTTCCTTGTTATCCCAGAAGCTGATTCCGTAGCCGGTCTTCCCATCGGATGTGACCAGCATGAATTGATCGAGGAAACCCTTGTGAGCGCGAAGCAGCGGAACGACGCTCTTTTCGACTGTATCGGTTAACGTTGCAGTGCTTTCGGGTTTTAGCGGAAACGTAACGATTCGAGCAAACATGATCCACCTCCTTGCGGATTATGCGGGGCCCGGTTTGCTGCGTCAGCGTGACACACCACGGCATGCATTGCTGTGACGCTCATCGCAATCAAATGTGATGAACCCGGCAAAGTTTTTGTTAAAGATTTTGTCATCGTGCGGGTGAGTGAAGCGTGTGGGTGCGCGTTCAGATGTCATGAACAGGAGGCGGATTGCATCACGAGCGATGCAGAAGCCTTTTGAAAGATGAGCGGCGACTTTTTCACGGGAATGCGCAAGTCAGTCATTCCGCACCACGACAGTTCGAGCGAAGCTGAAGCAAGCGGCAGGGTTAAGGGGCGGCTTGTTTGAATTTCGGCAGCCGTTGGATGTGCGGCGCCTGCATGCGTCACTGGAGCCGGTGACTGCAATCACGGCACTGCCTGAGCGTAATTTGAAACAATAGTTGGCTGTTTGCCACACCCAATGGCAAGGGGGTGCATATGCGCATTCGACGGATGTTTTCGTTCCTGCTGCCGGTTTCATTTGTTGCGACGCTGGCTTTCTGCGGCGCCGCCAGCCATGCCACTACCACTCCCGCGAGTTTGGATCAGGCCTATGAGCATCGAGAGACGCGCGATCTGGTTGTGCTGGTCAACGATGCGTCAGACTTAATCCGCACGAGGGGCGAAGCAGCTTTCGCTGACTTGCGCACGGCGGACAGCCGCTGGCGCCAGGGCGAGACGGATATTTTTGTGCTGGATCGGCAGGGCAATATGCTGCTCCATCCCTAC